>CAYQCZ010000446.1:0-4033 GCA_964415955.1 uncultured Verrucomicrobiota bacterium
CCAGGCTCGCGAAACTGGCGCACTACAGCGGTGAACATCTGCGCCGCCTCTGCCTTCGTGAACTCGGCCGCACACCGATGCAGCAACTCACCTACATGCGCGTGCAAAAGGCGGCCGACCTGCTCGAACGAACGGCGGACAAACTCGAAGTCATCGCGGAAGCCGTCGGCTATTCAAGCGCCCTGACCTTCTCCAAAACGTTCAAAAAGTGGATGGGCTGCCCGCCTTCTGCCTTCAGAAACAGCATGCGCGATTGAAGGACCGGCGTGTTCCTCAGGGCCGGCAGGCCATGCCCCCCCTGTGCATGCACGGTTGCGCGCGAATTCCATGAACACCTTTTTCCATGCTTCTCAACCCGCCACACACATCCCTATGATCACCGGGCAAGCAATGTTCATGCATTTTGTGTGTTTACGAAGAACCTCTCCAACAGCTTCCGAATCAGCGGAAGCCAGGAACCACAGCATGGCACGGGAGCTGCCATGGAACTGAGAGCGGCCAGTCCATCCATATCCTTCCATATCCATGTCTGAAGAAACCCTCACATCCGCCCAACTTGCCCGCTACATCGACCACACGTTGCTCAAGCCGGAAGCAACCGCCAGGGACATCGAGCGATTGTGCGCCGAGGCCCGTGAACACCATTTCGCTTCGGTGTGTGTCAATGGTTCACGTGTCCTGCAAGCTGCGCATCTGCTCGAAGAGTCCGAAGTAAAGGTGGCCACTGTGGTCGGCTTTCCGCTGGGCGCGATGGACGCCGATGCCAAGCGCTACGAGACAGAGACAGCCGTTGATCAAGGCGCGCACGAGATCGACATGGTGATGAACATCGGACGGTTCAAGGACGGTGATCACAGGTTCGTCGTCCGCGAGATGCGGGATGTCGTCGATGCCGCCGAAGATCGCATTGTGAAGGTGATTTTGGAGACCTGCCTGCTGAACGACGACGAAATCGTTGCAGCCTGCAAGTTGGCTTTGGAAGCCGAGGTGCATTTCGTCAAGACCTCCACAGGTTTCAATAAGTCCGGCGCAACCCTTGAGCATGTCCGCCTCATGCGCGAAGCGGTCGGCATGAACTGCGGTGTCAAGGCCAGCGGCGGCATCCGCGACACGGCGGCAGCCATGGCCATGATCCGGGCAGGTGCCAGCCGGCTCGGAACCTCCAACGGCGTGGCCATTGTTCAGGGTGCAACTGCAGAGACTGGCAGTTACTGAAGCACTATCACGCATGACCGCCCGGACACGCTACGATGTGGTGATCGTGGGTTCCGGCCACAACGGGCTTGTGGCCGCCGCGTATCTGGCACGCGCAGGACTTGCGGTGCTGGTGCTGGAGCGCAATGATTACATCGGCGTAGCCACCACCTCACAGCGGGTATTTCCCCACTTCGACGCCAGACTCTCGCGCTACTCCTATCTGGTGTCGTTGTTCCCGGAAGCCATTGCCCGCGACCTTGGCCTCAACGTGGAGATGCGCCGTCGGCAGTTGGGTTCATTCACACCTTATGAACAGAAAGGGCGACAAAACGGCCTTCTCATCAGCAATGTGTGCGAGGAAACAACGCGCGCCTCGTTGAGGGAGCTTGCAGGCAACGACAGGGAATACCAACGCTGGCAGCGCTTCCAGAGCCTGGTTCAAACCGCTGCAAACCACGTCTGGCCCACCATGCTGGCCCCCCTTCCATCCAGGCAAACTTTGCGCCAGCCATTTGAGAGCCACCCCGACTCACGCGAAGCCTGGCGGATGTTGTTCGAGGAACCCATCGGCCTGGGCATTGAGCGCCATGTGGAGAACGACGTGTTGCGCGGCGTGCTTCTGACGGATGCCAAGATCGGCCTGTTGACACATGCCCACGACCCCACACTGCTCCAGAACCGGTGTTTCCTGTATCACACCATCGGCAATCAAACGGGTGAATGGCGTGTGCCCGTGGGGGGCATGGGGCGTCTGGCCTCGGAATTGGAACGCTGCGGGCGGTCGGCGGGCGTTGAGTTCATCACACACGCCAACGCCACCGCCATACATTCCTCCAGCCAGGAAACCAGCGTTGAATTCACCTGCCTGGAGCAATCCCGCATGGTCGATGCCCGTTACGTTCTTTGCAACGGCAGCCATCGCGAGATGGAACGGCTGATGCGTCAGCCGCACATGCCAGGGGCCGGGGACGAGGGTTCCGTCTTCAAAATCAACATGCTTTGCAGACGACTGCCCCGGTTGCGCGCCGGAAACATCCGTCCAGAACAGGGTTTCTCGGGCACATTCCATGTGGACGAAGGCTACGATGCCATGGAAGCCAGTTACAATCAGGCCTGCGAGGGAAACATTCCCGATCGCATCCCCTGCGAGATCTACTGTCACACGCTCACGGATGGCAGCATTTTGTCCGAAGAACTGGCCGCACAAGGATTCCATACGTTGACACTGTTCGCACTGGATGTTCCCTGGCGCCTGTTCCGGAGCAAACATGAGGAAGTCAAAAGCCTCATCGAGAAACGCTGCCTGACAGTTCTAAATTCATGGCTGGCCGAGCCCATCGAGCATTGTCTGGCCCGGAATCCGGATGGCTCGTTGTGCATTGAAAGCAAGAGCCCGGTGGACATTGAGCGTGAACTGGGGCACCCGATGGGCAACATCTTTCACAGGCCGCTGCAATGGCCGTTTGCAGAAACCGCCGGGGAGACAGGACTGCGTGGCGTTGAAACCGAATGGCCGCGATTGCTTTTGTGCGGGTCCGCCGCCAGAAGGGGTGGGGCCGTCAGCGGCATTCCTGGATTCCAGGCGGCAATGAAGGTGCTGGAGCTTTGTCAAAAAGCTCAGTAACCCAGCCACGGGCCGAGCCAGCGCTCCATTTCCGCAAGCGGTTTGCCTTTCCGTTTCGCGAGGTCCTCGACCTGGTCTTTGCCGAGTTTGCCCACGGCGAAATACTTCGACTCGGGATGCGCAAAGTAGAGGCCGCTCACGCTGGAACCGGGGTTCATCGCGAAACTTTCGGTCAAGGTGATGCCCGTGTGCTTCTCGGCGTCGAGCAGTTCCCACAACAACGCCTTCTCCGTGTGGTCGGGACACGCGGGATAACCCGGCGCAGGGCGGATGCCGCGATACTTTTCCTCGATGAGTTCGTCATTCGAGAGCTTCTCCGCACGGCCAAATCCCCACTCCTCGCGCACGCGCTTGTGCAGGTATTCCGCAAACGCCTCCGCCAGCCGGTCGCCAATCGCCTCGATCATGATCGCGCTGTAGTCGTCGTGCGCCCGCTTGAACTCGTCGGCAAGCGCCTTCACCTCGTGCCCCGCCGTCACCGCGAACGCGCCAAGGTGGTCCGGCGCTCCCTTCGGTGCCACGAAGTCCGCGAGGCACCAGTTCGGCGAACCGCCCTCCTTCACCATCTGCTGGCGGAGGAAATGCAGCGTCGCGCGAACCCTCGTGCGCGAATCGTCGGTGTAGATTTCCACGTCATCGCCCACGCGGTTCGCGGGGAACAATCCGTAAACGGCACGCGGCGTGAGCAGTTTTTCGCGGATGACGCGTTGCAGCATCGCCTGTGCGTCGGCGAACAGTTTGCGCGCTTCCTCGCCGTGTTTCTCGTGCTGCAGAATCTTCGGGTAAACGCCGCGCAGTTCCCACGTGTGGAAGAATGGCGTCCAGTCGATGAACTTTGCGATCTCCTCCAACGACACCGGTAGCAGCCGACGTGAGTCGGCTCCATTTTCCGCCGTGGATGATTCTGAAGTGAGCGGACCCACGTCCGCTGCTACACCAGGGGCCAGCACGCGCACGCCGGTGAACTCCGGTTTCGGCAGATCGCTGTAACTGAGCTTCGGGGCGTTGGCGCGGGCGTCGGCCAACGACAACAGCTTCACCTGCTGCCCGCTGTGTTGATCGCGGAGTTTCTCGTAATCGGCGCGAAGCTGCGTCACGAACGCAGGCTTCTGATCCGCACTCAACAGGCTGCTCGCCACCGGCACGGCGCGCGAGGCATCCAGGACGTGTACCACCGGTTCGCTGTAGTGCTGGGCGACTTTGACGGCGGTG
>CAYQCZ010000447.1:0-3022 GCA_964415955.1 uncultured Verrucomicrobiota bacterium
GACCGATGATGGCGTGGGCATGCTGGCGGCGGTGGTGTCCGAGTCTTCGAGCCGGCTTGGACTGCAGATGGTTCGCGCCCTCGCGCGCCAGCTCGGCGGCGATCTGCACGAGCAGCCCGGCACCGGCCAACGGCTCCTCATCCGCTTTCCCGCACCCGCTCCGGACTGAACCCGTTGCTGATCATGAAAGAATCCCCCCTCAAGATACTGATTGTGGAAGACGAACAAATCGTGGCCCTCGATCTCGAGGCGCTGCTGCGCGACCTTGATTACGATGTGATCGGCCCGGCCGCCACGGCGGCGCAGGCGGTGGCGCTGGCCGGCGAGGCCCGGCCCGACCTGGTGCTGATGGACATCAACCTGGGCGGGCAGCCTGACGGCATCCAGGCGGCACAGGAGATCCGGGAGCGGTTTGAACTGCCGGTGATCTTTCTCACCGCGTATGACGATGATGCGACGCTGGCCCAGGCGCAGGTGACCGAGCCCTACGGCTACCTGCTGAAACCGTTGAGCGGGCGCGAGCTTCGGGTGAGCATCCGGATGGCGGTTTACCATCACCAGATGCAGTGCGAACGCGAGCGTCTGCGGAACGAGCTGGAGGCGGCCCTGCGGGAAAACCGCACCCTGCAGGGACTGCTCTCGATGTGCGCCCGCTGCCGCAAAATTCGCGATGAGGACCGCTGGCTGCCGTTGGAGACCTATGTGCAGAAACATTCCGCCGCAACGTTCTCCCACGGCTACTGCCCCGAATGCGCGCAGCAATACCTCGCGGAACTGGACAAGGCGGACCGGGCATGAGGCATCACGGGCCATGAGTGAATCCAGCCCTCTGCGCATACTGGTGGCGGACGATCATCCCGTCCGGACGCGCGTCCTGCTGCGTCTGCTGCGGGGCGATGCTTACAACGTGCGCGGGGTGGTTTCGGGTGAGGAATGCTGGCGTGCGCTGGGGCAGTTCCGGCCCCACCTGGTGTTGCTGGACGTGGTGCTGCCGGACGGGCACGGGGTGGAGATATGCCGGCGCATCAAGCAGAGCCCGCACTTTTCGGAGGTGCGCGTCCTGCTGTTCTCCTCAATCGTGCAGGATACGGAACATCAGGCCGACGGACTTGAGGCGGGAGCCGATGGGTATGTGGCCTGGCCGGTGGGCGGGCGCGAACTGCTCGCCCGAATCCGGCTGGCCCTGCGCGGCACCACGGAATCCTCCGCCGCCGCGGCAGATCTCACGCCCCGGCAGATCGAGGTGGTGCGATTGATTGCAGCCGGCCTCACCAGCAAGCAGGTGGCCGGGCGTTTGGGAATTGCCCTCCGGACGGCTGAAACCCATCGCGCGGCCATCATGCGCCGGCTGGGACTGCACTCGACCGCGGACCTGGTCGGTTACGCATGGCGTCACGGGCTGGGTTCCCGGCAGCCGTAGTGCCACGAACGGTGGTGCCAGAAAGGCGGTGAGCCCCCCGGGTGATCCGGCGGTTACGACTTTACGTGAACCGCTCCAATCCATCCTGCACTGCTGATCCCTGCGGGCCGCCGGGCGGAATGAATCCCGCGTGCCGGTTGCGACATACCAGATTGATGGTATAAAGATGGTCTGGACCTCCATGGCGTGTCGTTTGTTTGATGAAGTGGTCCGTTCGACGCCCAAGGTTGTTTCGTCCGGAACGCGAATTGCGCCTTTGATGACCCGCACCCCGAAAAGAGTTTTGATCGTGGACGACCAGCCTGACGTGCTCAGGGCGGGGGTGCGGCTGCTGCGCCAGGCCGGGCACGAGGTTCTGGAGGCGGGGCTGGGCGGGAAGGCGCTCGACATGGTGCAGAACCACCATCCCGACCTGGTGTTGCTGGATGTGATGCTGCCGGACATCGACGGGTTCGAGGTGTGCCAGCGCATCAAGAGCGATCCCTCGTGCAGCACGACCTTTGTGGTCCTGTGCTCGGCGCAGGCGCAGGATGCGGCACATGTGGCCAGGGGGTATGCGGCGGGTGCCGATGGCTACATCCTCCGTCCAGTGCAGAATGCGGAGCTGGTGGCGCGAGTGGATGGTTTACTGCGGCACAAGGACGCGCTGGACCGGCTGCACGCGAGCGAGCGGCTGTATCGCTCGCAGTTCGAGCGCAACCCCCAGCCGATGTGGATTTACGCCCTGGACACCGGCGGGATTCTGGCGGCCAATGCCGCCGCGGCGCGGCTCTACGGCTGCGCGCCGGAGGCGATGGCCGGCAGGAAGGCGGCGGACCTGTTCGAGGCCGGGGGCGGGGAGGATTTTTGGCGGGTGCCACGGGAGGACGAGGATTGGGAGCTGGAGCCTTTTCTGGCGCGGCAGCGGCGGGCGGATGGTTCCTGGTTCAGTGCGGAGATTTTCACGCACGGGCTGGAGTGGTCGGGGCAGAAGGCCCGGGCCGTGCTGGTGGTGGACCTCACCGACCGCGTGGAACTGGCGGCCGAGCGCGCCCGGCAGCAGGCGCGGATGGAGGGTGAGATGGCCTCGCTTGAAAGCTATTCAAAATCCGGGCTGCGCTCCACGGCCCGCGCGCTGGGCGTGGCCCCCCTGAGCGAGGCGGCCCCGGAGGAATTCAACCGGCTGAAGGAGATTTACGCATCCCTGCTGGATCGGGCCTTCGACCAGAAGATTCTGCGCATGGAAAACGCGGTGTCCCCCGCCCTGCGGGAGCTGGCGGACCAGTTGTTTTTTCTGCTGGCCGGCCCGCGCGATGTGAGTGAGATTCACTATCAGGTGATGAATTCCTGCACCGACCGTGAAACTCCGCCCCGTGCGCGCGGCCATCTGGAGGCAGGGCGGCTGATGCTGATCGAGTTGATGGGCTACCTGGTGGCGGCCTATCGCAATCACCACATCACGGTGCGCCGCAAACCCGGCCTTCCCCCGCCCCGTCCCCCCGCAACCACCACGACACTCTCATGAACGAATTCCAGCTACGCCTCTACGTCACCGGCAAGACGCCCCCGTCCGAACGCGCCGTGCACAACCTCCGCCAGCTTTGCGAGGGCGAACTGGGCGGA
>CAYQCZ010000447.1:3032-4029 GCA_964415955.1 uncultured Verrucomicrobiota bacterium
TTCCGCGTCGAGATCATCGACGTGCTCGAACGTCCGCAACTGGCCGAGGATGAGAAAATTCTCGCCACCCCCACGCTGATCAAGGTGCTGCCGCCCCCGGTGCGCCGCGTGATCGGGGACTTGTCCAACTCGGAAAACGTGTTGATCGGACTGGATTTGATGTCGGAGAGCAGCCAGGCGCAGGCCCCGCAAACATGAGCACGAACATTCAGAAACCCACATCGGGCATTCCCGCCGCAGACCGGGCGGCGGGCATCGAGAAACTGCCGACACACATCCCCGGTTTTGACCACGTGAGCGTGGGGGGGCTGCCGCTGGGCCGGACCACGCTGGTCAGCGGCACCGCCGGGAGTTCCAAGACCGTGTTTGCCGCGCAATTCCTCGCGGCGGGCATCCAGCATGCCGGCGAGCCGGGCGTCTTTGTCACGTTCGAGGAGTCGGCCGCCGACATCCGGCGCAACATGGCCAACTTCGGCTGGGACATCGCCAAGTGGGAGAACGAGGGACGCTGGGTGTTTGTGGACGCCTCGCCCGAGCCAAACCTGGAGGCGACGGTGGTGGGTGACTACGACCTCGGGGCGCTGCTGGCGCGCATCGAGAACGCCGTGCAGAAAACCGGCGCCCGGCGGCTTTCCATGGACTCGCTGGGGGCGATCTTTACGCAGTTCACCGAAAGCGCCACGGTGCGCCGCGAGCTGTTCCGGATTTCCACCGTGCTCAAACGGCTGGGGGTGACCTCGGTGCTGACCGCCGAGCGCATCCATGAATATGGCGACATCGCGCGCTACGGCGTGGAGGAGTTCGTGGCCGACAACGTGATCACATTGCGCAACGTGCTGGAGGAGGAGAAACGGCGGCGGACGCTCGAGATCCTCAAGTTCCGCGGCACCATGCACCGCAAGGGCGAATACCCCTTCACCATCATTCCCGGCGAGGGCGCGGTGGTCATCCCCCTCTCGGCCATCGAGCTCAAGCAGCAGTCCTCCAACGTGCGCAT
>CAYQCZ010000448.1:0-588 GCA_964415955.1 uncultured Verrucomicrobiota bacterium
CTGTTCTGGATTTGAGATGCCAAAGCCGATGGCGATGGGAAGCGTCGAATGGCGACGGATTCTGGCCGTCATCGCGCCAATTGTGTCGGAAATCTTCTGCTGCATGCCGGTGACTCCTTCGCGTGAAATGTAATAGATGAACCCCCGGGCATGCCTGCAGATGAGTTCAATCCGCTCCTCGGGCGTGGTCGGGGCGATCAGGTAAATGGGGCAGACGCCCGCCTCGTGCATGAGGATGTCGTAATTGTCCGATTCCTCCGGGGGCAGGTCGAGCGTGAGCAGGCCGTCCACTCCGGCGGCGGCGGCTTCCGTGATGAACGGCTTCATGCCGCGTTTGTGGATGAGGTTGAAGTAAATGTAGAGGACGATGGGGATTTGCGACTTCAGACGGATGCGTTTGACCGTCTCCAGCACCCCGGCGGGTGTCGTGCCCGATTCCAGTCCGCGCTGGGCGGCAAGCTGGTTCACCAGTCCATCCGCCAGAGGATCGCTAAACGGCACGCCAAGTTCCAGCACATCCACGCCCGCCTCATCAAACGCCAGTGCCAGATCGTGGGTGGCTTCCAGATGCGGATCCCCGGCGCCGAT
>CAYQCZ010000448.1:598-3450 GCA_964415955.1 uncultured Verrucomicrobiota bacterium
TCGGCGCGATGGGCGCCGCGATCGCCATGGGTGCCGATGTAAACAACGAAGGCCTTGCGCCCCTGATCTTTCAGTTTGGAAAAGCGGTCCGTGATGCGGTTCACACGGCGAGTGTCTCCGCAAATCGCCTGTCAGTTCAAGCTGACAGTCTGGCGCCCGGCGTCTTGTTCACCCCCCCGTTCTCTTGTAAATGCTCCAGATGGCTCCGCAGGAAATGTATCCAATACCCGCAATCAGCAACCAATCAGTTCTACCACGGAGGATGAGAGAACTATTGGCTGCGGCTCCCAATAGAAAGGACAGGGTGATCCAGACGGGAATGAGAAGCTTCCAGTCTTCGATTTCGTGCCCGCGTAGTTTCATTCCAAGATGAATGCCAAAGTCAGTGAAAAGTCCGGTCAAATGTGTCGTGCGGAGCACAAGGCCGCGGTATCGGTTCGCCAGCGCGTTTTGTGCGCCGCAAACTGCACTTGAGATTCCAATCGACAGCAACGGCAGGTCCTTGTAGGCAAAATGAGCACCGATCAAGCACACGCCCAATGCGGATAACGTCCGGCCATACGGCTTGCTCATCTCAAGTGAAGGATGATGCAGCAGGAAGCCGGAAGTGGTCGCACCTGCAACAAATCCCAAAGATGCCAGAGTTACGTTGGTGATCGGGTTGCCTCCGGGATGGTCAAGCGGGGAAAGTCCTGACCCGATCCTTGAAATGTCGCCCGTGAGATGGCTGACAGATGTCCCGGCCAGGAGCAGGAATCCTGTATTCAAGAAGGACGCACCGAATGCCAGCAGGCACCCTCCCAGGACAATCTTGTTAGGAGTGATTGTGCGCATGTGATTTTTATCGAAGCATCCCGTATGCACTTTCAGGAATTGTTCGTTCCGCCTGCCGCGACGCAAGGTAAATTCCGCCTGTGCAGATGCTGGATATGCTGATCTTGAACATGGCATCTGGGAGAACCAAAAAGGGGGACATTCATTTTTGTGGAAACCCTCGGGATATACTGTTTCAAGTGCGCATAAAATAGCCCGGACTGGTATGCTGGCTTCTGCATATACGCGCTTTGATGAGGGCATGTCGAATTTGCTGTGTCTCGCTTGGCTGAAGATTGCCCTGTTGTGCCTGCTTATCGCCGGTCCTCAGGGATGTCAACGTGACGAGCCCACACACGAAGGATCTGCCGAAATCGCCACCAATGAAAGCCATGCTGGCGGGCACGGGTGGCATGGCAGCTCCAATCTGCTGGGGGCACCATCCGGCGGGCTGCGGGGAGGGTGAGCGTGCCGGAGCGGCTGCCGGAGGCGAAGCTGGAACCCTCCTGATGACGGATGGACGGGATGGCCAAGGGTGGTGCCCGATGTTGGAGATGGTTCTTTCTGCCATGGCATGTTTTGTTGCGTAGCTTGACCCATCGCTTCGGAATGTGATACGACCCGCACCAATGTCCTCCCCACAGGCTGCACCCAGGAAGATTGGCGGCATTCTTCGTCACATCGGACCCGGGTTGATCATCACCGCCTCGATCGTCGGCTCGGGAGAGTTGATCGCCACACCCGCGGTGGCGTCAGATCCCGAGACGGGTTTCAAGCTGCTCTGGTTCATCATCATGGGCTGCATTGTGAAGGTGTTTGTGCAGATTGAACTGGGGCGATACGCGCTGGCGACCGGCCAGACCACCATCGAGGCGATGGACACGGTCCCGGGGCCGAGGCTGCGGGTGTCCTGGCTGGTCTGGGCCTGGCTGCTGATGTTCATTTGCCTGCCGTTCCAGGTGGCTGGAATGTATGGCGGCATGGCCAAAATGGTGACTCTGGCGCGGGCTGGCGGCGGGGCGACTGCGGAGCAATTGACCGCCTTCCGAAGCCAGGAATGGATGTGGGTGGTGCTGGTGGGGATCGCCACGGGCGGCCTGCTGGTATCGGGGCGTTACCGCCTGGTGCAGAATCTCTGCACGCTGATGGTGGCGGCGTTCACAGCGTTCACGATGTCCGCGCTGGTGACCGTGCAGAGCACGCCTTTCCGCATCACCGGTGAGAACATCATGGAGGGGCTTTCGTTTCAAATGCCGTCAACATTCACCGTGGCGTTTGCGGCCTTTGGGATCATCGGGGTGGGTGCATCCGAGTTGATCTACTATCCATTTTGGTGCCTTGAGAAAGGCTATGCCGTCCATGTCGGGCCGCGGGACGGCACGCCCGGCTGGCTCGAACGGGCGCGTGCTTGGGTAAAGGTGATGAGCGTCGATGCATGGTTGTCGTTGGTGATTTACACGGCGGCGACGGTCGGTTTTTACCTGCTGGGAGCGGCGGTCCTCCACGGGCAGGGCATCGTGATCAGGGACGACACCGGCAAGGTGATCGATCATCTGTCCGAAATGTATACGCGCGCCTATGGCCAGAAGGGCCTGCTGATGTTTCTGCTGGGCGGCATGTGTGTGCTTTACTCGACCATTTTTGCTGCCACGGCATCGAATGCGCGTTTGCTGGTGAACGGATTGAAAGTTTTCAAGCTGCATTCAGGCGGTGACGCGGCGCGGCGGGATCGTGACATCAAGTTTGCATGCGTGGGGCTGGCCCTGTTCTCCATGGCAATCTATCTGAGCGTGGAAAAGGTGGTCTTCCTGGTGCTGGTGGGAGGTGTCGCGCAGGGGATACTTCTCCCGTTTCTTGCGGGGGCCGCGCTTTACTTCCGCCTGAAACGACACCGCGACGTCGCCGAGAATCCAGCCAGACCGTGGCAATTCCCCCTGGGGACACTTTTTCTGGTGCTGAGCGTGATCAGCATGAGCGCGGTGGGCATTTACATGGCCTTCAAGGAACTGACCAGGTAGCCGCCGTCTTTCCGCGGGTTA
>CAYQCZ010000448.1:3460-4020 GCA_964415955.1 uncultured Verrucomicrobiota bacterium
CCTCCTCCACCGGAATTCCTTTGGTGGGCAGGGGCCATCCCAGCAGGTCGCCATTTGGGGTGAATCCACTGCCATCCACATCCACAAAGATCGGGTTGTGATAGGCGCATGGTTTGTTCTTTGCCTGCGAACTGGTGCCGAAACCCGTGGCAAGGTTGAAATTCTCGCCGATAGCAACAACGATCAGGTGTGCATCCTCATCCAGGGGCACCCTGACCTTCTGATCAAACTTCACCACACCGTTCCTGAACATCTGCGGGTGGGTCTTGCGGGTGAAGTTCAGCTTCGGCTCCTGACGTCCGTTCACCAGAATCTGGACGCGATCAATGTCGATCCAGTCGGTGCATTGCACCTTGATGGCGAGGGTGGTTCCTCCGGGCGCACGTGTGGTGCCACCGGGCAGGGTGCCATCCTCGGCTTCCACCTGGAGGAACGGGCCGGAGGTCAGGATGGAACGGCCGGCCTTTGCGTGGCGGCTGTTTTCGCGCCAGTCGATTTCCGCAGGGTTGTCGGACCTGCTGGGCATATACATGCGCCATCCGCCGACACCGTTGTTGTAA
>CAYQCZ010000449.1:0-4011 GCA_964415955.1 uncultured Verrucomicrobiota bacterium
AGTTCCGCCAGCGGCTGGCCGCTGAGAACGCTGACAATGTGACTGAAGTCCTCCCCCACCTGGCGGCTCTTGGAAAAACCCTTGCGCCGCAGCTCCGCCGGAGTGCCGTTCGCATTCCAGTCATCCACATCGGTCAGGGACACTTCCACGGTCGTCTGCCGCAGCGCCATCAACCCGTTGCTGAGCTGGACCAGCGCCCCCGAGACATCGGCAAACACCTGGCGCGCCTCGTTGGTGGAGAACACGAGCAGGGGCGTATCCATGCGGCAGAACAGGCGGCCGTCCGATGTCTTTCTGAAACCCTCCTTCACCGGGATGCCGCAGTTTGAACAGCGTGTCTTGAGTTCCATGCACGTCGCGCAGACATGCCCGTGATCATGCACACCCACCCTGCCCGACAACGGCGACTTGCCACACACCACACACGTCAAAACCGCATCCGTGGCGATCGCGGCCTGTCCTTGAAGTGAAGGACTCACTCCAAACACCGCCGCCATGCCCAAGACCGCGGCAATGGAAACCGGGAACAATGAAGATGGGGTCGCCCGTCGCAGAACAGACAAGGGATGATTGTTCATGACGTACCAGTGAAAACCCACACACCCTGCCAATCAAAACAAAAAGCAGGACCCGGCGCGCATCAAACAAACTTCGTCTGGCCGGGCACGGCGATGGGCGGGACGTCGAGCTTCATGTTCCAGGAAAGTTTCTCCGGCATGAGGCTGAGCTTTGAGTTCAAGGCCTTGTCCCACGTGATCTGCTGGCCGGTGTGCGCCGCCATGCGGCCCATGATGGCCATCAAACAACTCTTCCACATCCAGTCACCGTCGCTGTTGCTGGGATTCCCCGAGCGGATGGACGCAAACAGCGAATCGTGCTCGTTCTGATACATGTCACCGCGCGGGCCGTCGTATCGCCACTTGTTCTTGCCGGTGATTTCAGGCACGGGCCGGCGCCCGATGACACAACGGCCTTCCGTGCCGTAAATGTAATCGGCATGTTCCTTGTAGGACGGCTCCTGGTAACGCGTGGCCAGATGGGCACGACGTCCATCAGCGTATTCCCACGTCACGCTGAAGTTGTCGTAGATGTTGCCGTAATGCTCGATCTGCCTGCCGCCCATCGCCACACAGGCCACGGGCGGTTCATCGCGCATGGCCCAGGCGATCTTGTCCACGCTGTGCACGGAGATTTCCATCATGTAACCGCCGGAGAGCCAGAGGAACGCACCCCAGTTGCGCAACTGCCATTCCAGATCGGTCATGCCCGGTTCGCGTGTGCCGGGATACTTGCTGGTGAGCGGTCCGCCCATGCGGGTGGAATGAATGCTCACGATGTCGCCAATGTCACCGCCATGGACCCGTTTCATGGCCTCCTGCAGGGCATTGTCCCATCGGAAACAAAACCCGGCGCGCAACGCCAGGCCCTTCTCCTTCGCCATGCGGGCGGACTCAATCACGGAACGGATGCCCGGTCCGTCCACAGCCATGGGTTTCTCGCAGAACACATGTTTGCCGGCGCGAACGGCCTCCGCCAGATGCTGTGAACGAAATCCCCCCGGCGCGGCCAGCACGACGACATCCACGCCGCTGTGAATCACCTTTTGATAGGCATCCAGTCCCACAAACTTGTTCTTTGGCGCCACCGCCACCCTGCCCGGCTTGGCGGTATCGAGCGTTTTCAAGCCGAGTTCCAGACGATCAGCAAAGGCGTCGCCAATGGCCGTCAGTTCCATGTTGGAATCCGCGCTCAACGCCTGGCTGGCCGCGCCTGTGCCGCGCCCGCCACAACCGATCAATCCCAGCTTGAGCTTGCGGCTGTCCGGTTCGCCGCGAAGCACATTGGGAAAACTGGCGACAACAGCCGTGGCAGCGGCAACAGCGGTCGAGGATGTGATGAAGCTGCGACGCGAAGGTTCATTGGAAGGATTCATGAGGGATAGTGGTAGGGTTTTCTCGAGGCATCGAAAAGGGGAAATTTCACCGGGTTGCATCCGAACAAATCGAATTCCCAAAAACTCTGGAAGCGCCAGCAGATGTTGGACATATTGTCCTCCCTGAGGCAGGCCAACATCCGCCAGTTGGCGAAGATGAATGTCAGCCAGCTTTCCCGCGAACCATTTGACGTGGTTTACGCAATAAGATCATCGGGAGGTTTATCACAGCCGGTCATCGTCCAGAATCTCAATCTCCGGAGTCTGCTTCAGAAATGCTAATCACATACGGCATGATCACCGGGGCCAATTTCGACAACTGGCTTGGAAGCCTGCGTTGTTGACGGGGCGCTGTTCGCCTCCATTCTGCCCAAGCTGCGCGCGGCATCGGTATTGAATGCCATGCAGAAACTGGAGTTCGCGTATGACGGCAAGTCACGTCGCCTCCAGAAGAAGGTGTATGAGTGGGACACCGATCGCTGGGCACTGACAACGGATCAGCGGTTCGTCTATTTCAAATTGCACCATTGCCACAAAGGATGGAGCGTGGATGACATGAGCCCTTTCCATTCAGGAATGAATCATTGGCAGCGGCAGTGGCTGAGTGATCGCCTGCACAAAAAGACCACTCCGCCCAAACACTCCACCCCAATTCCGCCAGCACCGATTCGGAAGCCAAAAGCCAAAAGGACAAAACCCAGACCTTCTGGCCGACTCAAGGTTGATTTGGCGATTTATGTTATCCCGAAGGGATTGAATGGTGTGTCCACGGTGCCGGGCGCAGGTGATGCAACCCCGTTGGGATTGGAAATTATTTTGCGGGACAATGACTCAGGATAGTCCCGCATTGCAGGCCAACGGAGCGCGCCTCTGTGAGGCGCTGCAGCTTCGCCAGTTAGAACGCGGGCGAAATAAATGGAGGTGTGTTGAAAAGCCCGGATATTGCTGCGGGTCACAGACCCGCGCTCCGTTACAGCCGCAGCACGCCATACTCATCCCGAAACCGCGCGCTGCTCCACGGCCACGCTTTCGGGTCGAGAACTAAACCCGCCTTCGTCGGATTGTTTTCGACATAACGAACGGTCTTCTGTTCGTGCTCGGCATCGCGCATGTAGATGTCGAAGTAATCTTCCGCCCAGAACGCGCCTCGCTTGCCGAGCAGCTTGTTCGCGAGCCTGCCCGTGTGCTTCTTCCAAGCGCCAACCGTCTCGGCCATCGAAACCGCCCCCACCTTGAACAAAACGTGAACGTGGTTCGGCATCACGACCCACGCCCGCAACTCGTAGCGCAAGGGAGTGCCGGGAGCGCGGCCCAGCGAGCCGCAGCCCTCTGGTTTCGGAGCGCGGGTCTGCGACCCGCAGCTTTCCCCGACCTCTCGAAAATTATCCTCAACCAGTTTGGCAATTTCAGGCCGCCCCAGAAGACACTCACCCCGGCCTCTGTCCAGATACGCTTCAATCACCTCCCGCTGCTCCCGGTCCTCTTCAATCTCCGCAAAATGCTCCCACTCGGAACGGAGGGACACCGGGAAACTGTCCGCGAGGTGAAAGGTGACGAACTGCGTCAGCCCCGGTTCGTCGCGATGCGGCACATAACCGCGCTCATGCCATCCGCGAAAACCTTGCTTGGCATCCTCAATCTTTGGTGGGGAAGACCAGCGCCGCTTGCCCTCGACCAAATCGCGCACGCCGGGGTTGTGCGGCGGTCCGTGACGACGCGGTTTGAGTGGCTGGGTCACGTCGAACATTGAAACGAAGTCGGGACGCATCCGCAAGCCGCCGGAGCGCGGGTCTGCGACCCGCAGCAACCCTTTCAGATGGAGCGCGAGTCTGCGACTCGCAGCAGTTTCGTCAGCCAGAACGCGGTGGAAGAGTATTGAGCCGGCTTGAAGTTCGGGCGTTGCTGCGGCTCACAGAGCCGCGCTCCGGGAACGCAACGGACCGCGCCTCTGCGAGGCGCAGCACGCGGCAACAGCAGCGGGCGCGGGCGATGCAACCCCGTTGGGGTTGGGAATTATTTTGTGGGATGATTACCCAGGGTAGCCCCACGTTGCCAATGGAGCGCGAGTCTGTGACTCG
>CAYQCZ010000450.1:0-3297 GCA_964415955.1 uncultured Verrucomicrobiota bacterium
CCCCGGCAGCAGGCCAAAACCAACCCGGATGCCGGTGGCGAACGGCTTGCTGTAGGTGCCGGCGTAGATGATGCGATCCTGCGCTTCCGGCAGTGCCAGCAACGACGGGACATCATCGCCCCTGAAACGAAGTTCACGATAGGCGGCGTCTTCCAGCACATAGATGGGATGGCCTGCATGCCTTTCAAACCGGCGCACCAGTTCCGTGGCCCTCCGCTTTGTCTCCCATGATGTGGTGATGCCGGTGGGGTTCTGGTGGCAGGTGATCAGATAGAGCATTTTCACGCGCCGGATGTCGCCTGTGGACTTCAGATGCAGCAGGGTTGACTCCAGCTTTCCAACGTCCATGCCTTGCGGAGTCATGGGAATGCCGATGCAACGAATGGCCCGGCTCTGTGCGATGCCCAGAAAGACGAAGTAAGTGGGGGCCTCCACCAGCACGATGTCGCCCTCATCACACAATGCCTCGGCGATCAGATACAGAAGCTGTTGCGAGCCGTGGGTGATCAGGGTGCGGTCTGACGGATAATTCCGGCATTTGAGCTGGCCGCCACGGGTCTTGTCCATGGCCGCGAGCCGGCTGGCGGTGAGCGACCGCAATTCATCGCTGCCTGCGCCAGGGCCGTATTGCAATGAGGGACGTGCCCTGGCCCTGTCCTCCAGCAGGCCGGTGAGAATGTCGCGCGCATGCTCCAACGGCAGCGAGGCATTGTCCGTGAAGCCCGCTGCCAGTGAAATGATGCGGGGGTGGTCCAGCGTCTGCTTCATCAGCCACGAGATGGGCGGTTCGGCGATGCGCCGCCCCAGCGCGGAAAGGCCCGGGATTGCGGATGGGGATTTTGTGTCAGCCTTTGGCGTTCTTTTCATGATGCGTGGCGATCCATGTCAGGAAGTCCCGGATGGCCTTGGAATAGATGCTCCGGCTGGGGGGCAGCCAGTCATTGTGGCCCCCTTCGAGTTCGACGAACCACTTCGGCTCGTTGGCGGCCTTGAAGTTCATTTCCCCGTGGTGAAAGCCGATGATCTCGTCCTCGCGTCCGTGCAGCACCATGACTGGAACGTGGATGGAAGGAAGACGGCTTCGTGTGTCATATCGGATGGTGGAAAGCGTGCGCACAGGCAGCCATGGGAACAGCTCGGTGCCGATGTCCGGGATGCTGGTGAAGGTGCTTTGAAGAATCAATCCGCCCACGGGATGTTGGGCGGCCAGATGCGATGCGATGCCGCCGCCCAGGGATTCACCGTGGACGATGATGTCGGCGGGACTGAAACCCTGATCGATCAGCCAGCGGCAGGCCGCCTCCGCATCAAGGTAGGTGCCCCGCTCCGATGGACGGCCCGTGCTGAGCCCGTAACCCCTGTAATCAAACGCAAGCAGTGACACGCCGGATTCCAGGATGATTTCATACTGGTCCAGACGGTGGCTGATGTTTCCCGCGTTGCCATGGCATGAGAGCCACACCCTGCGTGCATGGGGTGAATTTGTATTGCCGGGAAAAAACCACGCATGGATGCGGATGCCATCACTGGTGGCCATGAAGACTTCCTTGAAGGGCCTCCCCAAATCCTGCGCGGAGGCCTCCATCCCGCGTGAGGGCACATAGACCTGGGCGTGTTCAAACCAGCGCAGCAGCATGATCAGCAACAGAATGGCCAGCAATCCCTTGCCCAGTGATTTCAGCCATGGGCGGACGGCAGGCGCGTTCATCACGGCAGTGTGCATGGGCGGCTCCTGTCCGTCATGGGATTTGTTTCGCGGCCGCGTCGGCCGGCTGTAGCAGGGCGGATCCGTGAATCTTTTGCGCTTCGCAGGCATGGGCCTTTGCTGTTCAATCCGCCGCGATGAAGCTCAGTCACGGCCTCCATCTGGCGTATTGCACGAACATTCACCGAGGTGAAACGTGGCCGCAGACCTTTGAGACACTGCAGAAATACACCATGGCCGTGCGTGATCGCGTGGCCGCAGGCAGGGCGTTTGCGATCGGCCTGCGCCTCGGCCATCAGGCGTCCGTGGAGTTGTCGGACCCGGGGACATTGACGGCGTTCCAGCGCTGGCTGGAGCGGGAGAACGCCTACGTGTTCACCATCAACGGATTTCCCCACGGCAGCTTTCATGGGCGGCGCGTGAAGGAGCAGGTGTATGCGCCGGACTGGACCACGGAGGAGCGCGTTTCCTACACCAACCGGCTGTTTGATCTTCTGGCCGCGCTGGTTCCGGCGGGTGTGCAGGGGAGTGTCAGCACCGTGCCGGTGTCGTTCAAGGAGTTCATCCATGACGATCGGCAGGTGCGTCAGGCCCGTGCCAATCTCTGGAAATGCATCGAGCACATCGAGCGCGTGGAGCGCCGCACCGGCAGGAGCCTGCACCTGGGGCTGGAGCCCGAACCGTTGTGTTACCTGGAAACAACCGCCGAGGTGGTCCAGTTCTTTGAGCACATGCGGCGCGACCGTCCCGGTGACCTGCGGCTGGAACAGCATCTGGGCGTCAATTATGACTGCTGCCACCTGGCCATAGAATTCGAGGAGCCGGGCGCCGCACTGGGCAGGCTCAAGGCCGCCGGCATCCGCATCAGCAAGCTGCATCTCAGCAACGCGCTCAAGCTGCGTCCCACGCATGAGGGATTGCAGGCCTTGAGGAGCTTCGCCGACGATGTTTATTTCCATCAGGTGATTGCGCGGTCGAAGGACGGAACCATCACCCGCTACAAGGACCTCGATGTTGCGCTGCACCAGCACGGCGCGCTGCCCCATGCCGTGACCGACGAGTGGAGGGTTCATTTTCACATCCCGCTGCATTGCCCGCCGACCGGTGTCCTGGAAACCACCGCAGGCCACGTGGAAGGCGTGCTCGACAGGCTCAAGGCCGATCCGCAGATGTGCGCGCACATGGAGATGGAAACCTACACCTGGGAGGTCATGCCCCCCGAGATGAAGAGGCGGAACGTCGTGGACCAGCTGGTGGGCGAATACGAATGGACCCTGTCACGCCTGAAGGAGCGTGGACTGGCGTGAACGCGCGCACGGATTCAACAGGGCCGTTTTGATTGAGGCATGGCATCCTTGCGCACACTGCTGATTCTCGGACGCGTGTCCAACCTGCCGACCGTGTGGTCGAACTGCCTGGCGGGCTGGCTGCTGGGCGGGGCGGGGGATTGGGGGCGGTTCTGGCTGCTATGCATGGGGGCATCGCTTCTCTACAGCGCCGGCATGTTTCTGAAAGATGCCCTCTACGAGGCGTTCGACCGGGGCGACCGCGAGCGAGATGACGGCCGCGGGCACGTGCATCGACGTGAGCGT
>CAYQCZ010000450.1:3307-4004 GCA_964415955.1 uncultured Verrucomicrobiota bacterium
CGAACGGCCGATTCCATCGGGCCAGATCGCCAAACAGACCGTCGAACATCTGGGCTTTGGCATGCTTGTCCTCGGCGTGGTGGAACTGGGGATGCTTGGAGCGGAGACTGCGGCCTATGCCGTCCTGCTCGCCGCCAACGTGCTGCTCTACGATGCCGTCCACAAGCGAACGTCCCTTGCCCCGGTGATCATGGCGGGTTGCCGCCTGCTGCTCGTGCTGCTGGCGGCCTCATCCGCAGACGGCATGGGCAATGAGCCCGACCTCGCCGGTGCCGACGGCCTGGCGGTCTGGAGCGGTCTGGCCTTGTTCGCCTACGTGATTGGACTGAGCTTCATCGCCCGGGCTGAAAGCGCGCCGGGCGTCCTCAGATTCTGGCCGTGCGTGCTGCTGGCCGCACCGCTGGTCCTGGCGTGGGTGGTGAATGAGCCGCCATGGTTGCAGAAGTCGGCCGCGGTGGCGTTGGTCCTGCTGGTCTGGGTGGGGCGCAGCCTGGCGTTTACCTTTGGCTCGCGTCCCCGGCAGGTCGGACGCACCGTGTCGGGGTTGCTCGCCGGCATTGTGCTGGTGGATTTGCTGGCGGTGGCCGGCGAACCCATGCCGCTGGCCCTGGCCTTCCCGCTGTTGTTCGCCCTTTCACTGCTCGCACAACGCCACGTCCCGGCCACCTGAAGGATCAGACCATCGATGTCATTCATG
>CAYQCZ010000451.1:0-3990 GCA_964415955.1 uncultured Verrucomicrobiota bacterium
GTAGTATTTGGGCAGTTTCAAAGGCTGGTCGGTTGCACAATTCTGGGTGGACTCCAGATCGAAGAGATTGAACTTCCGCGCCTTCGCATCCGCCGCATCGCCCGTGTCGTAGATGACGACCTTCCATGACTCATCCAGCACCGGACGCGCCTCCCCACCGGAGTGATCCAGCCAGCGATGCCGCCCCACGAACCCGCCGTGCACCGTGCCGCTCCATTTTTCCTGAAGCGTGTCGAAGCGCACCTCGCCCGTCAGCTTGCCGCTCTTGTCCTTGCCCATGTTCCAGAAATCCGGCGTGCGGCCCTCGAATTCCGTATGGGTCCACCCAAAGAACACCCCGCGATGATGATAGTGGTCCGGCGGATAATCGCCCGTGACCTGTTTTCCGGAAGGCGTGAAGACATGCAAATGCGCCCCATGGCGGTAATGCTCGGGAATCTCCGGTGACGGCACCTCGCTTGGCTCCATCTGATAGAACAGCACAGGGTGCCCATCTGCGGTGAACCAATACTGGCTGCCGTCCTTCTTCGCCCGCACGCTCACCGGCGCGGCATCCTTGTCCGCATTCTTGGCCACCAGCGTGTAGGTCCGCGTTTCATCTTTCGCCAGGGACGGAAGCACGAACGTCGCCATGCCCCGCGCGTCCACCTGAAGCGGCAGCGAGCTGGTTTCATGACGCAATTCCGCCCAGCGATACGGGCCGGGTGGCACCTTGAACGACACCACGGCATGCTGGCGTGCCTGCGGACCGGCGTGAACCATGACACGGGCAACATCGGCCGCCGGCAAACGGGCGGCAAAGGTCATGAACATGGCGGACGTGAAAACGATTCCAGGAAGCTTCATGGGTGCTGGTTTGCTCCCTCCCCACGGGCAAGTCAAGCCGCCAACCACCTGATGCAGGAATGGGTTGACTGGCGGCCGTCGCGGCGGCGTGGGGATTCGCGTTGCTGCGGTCCGCGGCGTAAGGAACAACTTACACGGAGAAAATGGTGAGGTTGTTCTTCACCATCAACGCGTGGTGGATCGCATCCCATGTGCCGTCCGGGACGGAAAGCTCGCGCCGGTAATGTTCCATCAGGAGCTGTTCCTTGCTGCGAAGAACCCCGTCGATCATGGCCACCTTGAGCAGGTTTGCCAGCAGGCAGAGCTTCTGCTGCTCGCTGAACGTCATGGCGGCATGCCGCATCACCGTCTCCACCCCGTCCCGGTTGAGCAATGCGGAACCCTCCGCACAAATGTCCGCGTCATCGACGATCTGCCAGATGAGGGACTGCTCATCCCGGTCCATCTCGCCGTCCGCCATGGCGACGGCCTCCAGGCTGGCCGCCAGAATGGTCAGCGGTGCCATGGGACCGGCGTGCGCGGCCGTGTCCGACTCAAACACATTCAGGCCGTTCTGGATGAGCAGCACGTCGAACACCGGCTTCAGCACGGCATCCTCGACGCCCATGGCCTTCTGCAAATCATCCAGCCATGCCTGCTCCTTGCTGCGCCACAGCCCGTCGGCCATGCCGGCGGCCGCCACATTGGCCAGCAGGCAAAGTTTCTGGTCCCCGGCCAGCAGCCTGGGAGCCTCCCTCAACAGCATCTCCCTGCCGTGGATCTCAAGCCACAAACGCCCCCGCTCGATGCAGCACGGGTTGTGAATGGACGTCTGCATCACAAACAGCTCGGACGGCTCCACGACGCCATCCGCCTGGATCATTGCATGCACGGAGGCGCAGAAGGCCGTCAGGGGCGTCAACTGCTCGACGGGCTGGTGCGCCGGGCCGCTGGTGCTGTGATGCAGAAAACGCGTGCCATCTTCTGCAGCGTGACCGGAGACCCTGGACCAAAGCCCGCACAAGGTGTCCATGCGCGGACGGTCCCAGATGGAGAACTTCAGGTTAAGCGAACCCCGTTCCGTCGTCACCCGCAGGTAAGCAAACGCCCCGTCATCACACACGGACATGGAGCGTATGTCCTTCAAGGGATGGTGCTCGGCATCGAAAGCACCGCCGATGCGTTTGGAGACGAGATGCAACTGCACACCATCGCTCAAGGCCCAGGTCTCGCCCAGATGTCCATCAAGATCGTAGAGGGCGCGCACAAATGCCCTGGGCGGCTGTCCATCCGGAAGCCCCGCCAGCCTGCATATTTCATCGGGAACCTTCATGGAGCAGGTCTGTTTTATCGCGTCGCGCCACCGCTGGCAATCATCCGGATGCTGCTGCCGATGGGACGGACCTTTTGCGTTGAAATGCGGTGATGACGGAGAATACTGGCACTGAACTCCGCATCACCTCATGAAGCACCTGCACCGGCTCCATCCCGCTCTCACAGTTCTGGCCCTGATTCTTGCCACACCCGATGCCGCCCGCGCCCAGGTGCAGGCCGCAGTGGACATCACGCTGCAGGATCGCCCCATCAAACAAGGCGCGGCCCCTCGCGTCCTGCCCTTGGGCGAAGTCCCCGGGGATGCGCGGCTCCATCCACTCAAGGACCTGAACGGTTACTTTCCGTTCACCGTGCCGTCCTCCCGCGATGCATGGGAAAAGCGCGCAGAGGCAGTGCGAAGGCAAATCCTCGTCTCGCAGGGCCTGTGGCCCATGCCTCCCAAGTCTGCGCTCAACCCCGTGCTGCACGGCAAGAGCGACCTCGGGGATTACACGGTGGAAAACGTGTTCTTTGAAAGCCATCCCGGATTCTTCGTGACCGGCAACCTCTACCGCCCGAAACAGGTCAAAGGCAGGGTGCCCGCCGTGCTGTTTGCCCACGGGCACTGGCGCAACGCGCGGCTGTCCTACACCGGCGAGGATGAATTGCGCCGTGAGATCGCCACCGGCCAGGAGCGCTTCGAGAGCGGTGGCCGCAGCCGGTTCCAGTCCATGTGCGTGCAACTGGCCCGCATGGGCTGCGTGGTGTGGCAGTGGGACATGCTCGGAGATTCCGATTCCCAGCAATTGTCCCATGAACTGGTGCATCGTTTTGCCAAGCAGCGGCCAGAGATGAACACGCCTGAACACTGGGGTTTCTTCAGCCCGCAAGCCGAGGCGCGCATGCAAAGCGTGATGGGCCTCCAGACATGGAACGCCATCCGTTCGCTGGATTTTGTGCTGACGCTTCCCGAGGTCGATCCAGCGCGCGTCGCCATCACCGGCGCCAGCGGCGGCGGCACGCAGACCATGCTTCTGGCCGCCGTCGATGACCGCGTGGCGTTGTCCTTTCCGGCGGTCATGGTGAGCACGGCCATGCAGGGCGGCTGCACCTGTGAGAATGCCAGCCTGCTGCGCGTGAACACCGGCAACATCGAGTTCGCCGCGTTGATGGCCCCCAAGCCGCAGGGCATGACCTCGGCCAATGACTGGACGAAGGAAATGGCGACAAAGGGTTTTCCTGAATTGCAGCAGCTCTACAAGCTGATGGGCGCACCCAACAACGTCATGCTGCACCGCGGCGAACACTTTCCCCACAATTACAACGCCGTCTCGCGCTCCGCGTTCTTCACCTGGCTCAACCGGCACTTCAAACTCGGGTTCAAGGAGCCGGTCATCGAGCGCGACTATGAACCGCTCCCGCTGGAAAAGCTCACCGTGTGGAACGACCGGCATCCCAAGCCGGCTGGCGGGGATGATTACGAACGCAAGCTGGCGCGGCAGCTCACGGACATTTCAGAGAAGCAGCTCAAGGAACTCCAGAAAGCCCCGGAAGCTTACCGCAGGGCGGTGGGCGGCGGATTCGAGGCCCTCATCGGACGCACGCTCGCATCGGCGGGCGGCACCGAGTTTGAAATGAAACTCAAGGAGGATCGCGGCGCATGGCTGGAAACGGCCGGCCTGCTGAAAAACACCACGCATGGCGAGGTGTTGCCGGCGGTTTTTCTGCATCCAAAGAACCGGAGCGGCCGCACCGCGGTATGGGTGGATGGCGCGGGCAAGAACGGACTCTTCACCGGCAGACAGCCCTGCGCGGAAGTCATGCGACTGCTTGAGGCCGGCATCTCGGTGG
>CAYQCZ010000452.1:0-3982 GCA_964415955.1 uncultured Verrucomicrobiota bacterium
AGCAGCATGGCGGACAATATCGCGATGATGGCGATGACCACCAGCAGTTCGATCAGGGTAAAGCCCCTGCAACGTGCGTGTGCATTTGAATAGTTCGCGTTCATGACCGTCATTCAACTCAATGAATCCCAAGTCAGCGCTGCTCGTGGCAGTCCCATTGCTGCTGGCCTGTGTTTACGTGCGATATTTCACGGACTGGTTCCGGCCAAAACCTATTCAAATCTTTCCCCAGGTCCGGCCCGTGGCGGGACGGACGGGGGCCGTTCCGGTGGCATTCATGCTGGACCGCAAGCACACCATCACCTCCGTGAAGGTCCACTCCCTCTCCGGACTGGCCACCAACGAACTGGCACCACCAGTATGGTCGCTCACCTCGGATTCCAACTCCGTGCCGGTCAAGGGCATCTTCTACGGGGAAACGGTGGATGGCATGCGCGCCCTGCTGCCAGCTCAACCGCTGCTGGCCGGTGAGAAATACAGGATCACCGTCGAAGCGGAAGGGCGCACAGGCAAAGCCGATTTTCAAACCTACGAAACAGTCCGCCCTGCCCGTGCAGGAACGGCACCCCCGCCCCCGCCATCGCCCTTCAAGTAGGCGGGGATTGAGATGGCTGCGTGATCCGCATCCTCGACGCCAGCTTAGGGAGCCTTTTTCACCACGCGATACTGCACGCGGCCTTCGTCATCACAGAACTCGATGGCCAGTTCCGGCCGTGATTGCCCGGCCACGCGCACGTGGAGAAATCCGCCCGTGGGTTTGGGATACAGAAACGGCTGCTTGATCAGCCCCTCCGGGTCGGTGGTGCCCTTCCCTCCAGGCTTCTCACCTCGAATGGCATTCTCATCGTTCAACGCCCCCACGGAGAACTCCTCGACGCCAAGCGGATGAATGCTGTGATACTGCCAGTGCCGGTCACCGCAAAAGGTGAAAACACGCTCCTGCTTGTTGTCGCGCAACCACTGGAAGAAGGCGTCGGCCTCATGTTTGAACCCGTTCAGATTGGCATGGTTGTCGGTCTTGCTGTTGCGGTCAGGCCCGACCATGGGCGTGGGGGTGATGATGATCTTCCAGGTGGCATCGCTCTCCTTGAGCGTTCGAAGCAGCCAGTCGCGCTGCTCCTTCCCCCAGATGGTCTTGTCCGGACCATCCGGCATCTTGTTCGGCGAACGATAATCGCGCCCCTCCATGAACCAGAGCTGCACGTGCTTGTGAACCCGGTGCGTGCGGTAGGTCGGCGATGTCGTGTCGCCGACACTGTGGATGGGCATCTGCTCCCGGAAGATTTCGATGCCCGTCGTGGGCAACGGCAATTTGGTCCCGCCGAGGTCGGCGTCGTTGAAGCGGAAATCATGATCATCCTTCGACCAGAATGCGGGTGTGCGGGAAAAGAACTCCACCATGCGCGGAAAACGAAACTGCTCATGCCATTTCCGGCGCAACTCGGGCAGCGTCTTCGCCGCCGTCTGCGGCGGATGATCGTAATAGACGATGTCACCCGTCCCGATGAAAAAATCAGGCTTCAGTTTCGCCATGGCGGCGAAGCTCGGATAGCCGAGGCGCTTGTCCTCCTCAGTGGCGGTGACCGGGCCGCCCCCGTTGGCCTTGCCGACCATGAAGGAGTGATAGTTCATGCAACTGCCCATGGTGAAGGACATCGGAGCCTCCGAGCCGCCACCGGGTAGCGTCTTGAACTGACGGGCGGGCCCGACACGCACGCTGGAGGGAGACTCACCGAACACCAGGCGGTAATGATAGGTCGTGCCGGGCCTCAATCCCCCAATGCTGGCGCGGACAACATAATCGCTCTCGGGCACGGCATTCATCCAGTCCGTCCGCCGGGCACCCTTGAAATCCGCCGACTCGCTCCATTCAAACCTTGCAACGCCCCCCATGCCCGGAATGTCACCTGCATCGTCCAGCTCCGGCCCGGCAACAGCAGTCAGCCTTGATTGAAGAAGAATGCTGCCCGCTGTTGGCTCGCCGGACATCTCCCCCTGGGCGTGGTGTGGTGCTGCAACCGCAGCATCGGTCAAAAACAACACGCTGCCTGCCGCGAGAAACAGACCCCACATTCGGATGCTTCGGTAGGTGGATGACATGAACACAGTCTCAGCAAACCCGCCACAACATGCAACCTCCCATCAAACGGGAAACGTGGCGAAGATCCCCGGGAACTCACTCCAGATAGATCAATTCATTGGCGTTCAGAAGCGCGCGGCAGAAGGCGTCGCGCCCGTGCGCAGTGATCAGTTTCCCCGCCGCCGCGCGTTCCTTCGTCGTGGGCGAACGTTGCAGCGCGAGGCGATAGGCGGACGCAATCGGATCCTTGGCATCGAGCCGCACCGCCAAGGCTTTTGCCATGTCGAGGGTGAAGCGGTGGTTCAGCAGCGTGAGCGCCTGCAACGGCGTGGTGGTGTTCGCCCGCTTCGGCGCGGCAAAGGCGATGTCAGGCAGATCGAAGTCGCTCAACACGTCCACCACGCTGGCACGGGCGTTCTGGTGATACACGGCACGGCGATACGTCTCGGGACCATGTTGGTCCAGTGGAATGTAGGTGGAAACGTTGTCGCTCAGGTAGCGATAGAGCCGGAAGCCGCGCCCGCCCATGGGTTCCAGTTGCAGCTTGCCAGCAACGGCCAGCATCGTGTCGCGGACCTCCTCGGCGCTCAACCGGCGCGGTGGAAAGCGCCACAGCAGGCGCGCGTCCTTGTCCACTTGGGCGGCCTTGGCGTTCCACGCAGCAGACTGAAGATATGTCTCCGAGAGAAGAATCTCGCGATGCAGAGGCTTGAGCCGCCAGCCATGCGCAATCAAACGGCGTGCGAGCCAGTCGAGCAATTCGGGATGCGTCGGCTGGCTGCCGAGAAAACCGAAGTCGCTCGGCGTGTCCACGAGGCCGATGCCGAAATGGTAGTGCCAGACACGATTGGCCAGCACACGGACGGCAAGCGGATTGTCGTCGCCGGTGATCCATTTCGCGAGCGCAAGACGCCGCTCGCCCTCAGGGGCATCCACGGCGAGGGCATAGGGCTTGGTGACTCGATCAAGAATGTCGAGACTGGCGGGCACGACCGGTTCACCGGGCTTCATCGGGTCGCCGCCCTTGTGGACGAAGGTGCGCTCCTTCGGCTGCCCGAACTCACCCGCCCAGGCTAGCGGAAGTTTTGGCACGCGGGCCAGTTGCCGGTCCACTTCGGCAATCTCGGCGGAAAGTTTTGCCAGGCTTTGCTGCTCCTCCGGCGTGATGATCTGCCGCCGCACACGCTCAATGCCGTGGGCTTCAGACCAAGGTTCCCGGTCCAGGCTGCCGGCCACGGTCGTCCAGTGTGTGCCGTCGCGTGTGACCCTGATTTCATACTCGCAGGGAAACGCGCCCAACCCGGTCAGCGTGGTGCTGCCGCGCGTGTGCGAGAAGGTCACCCGGCCGATCCGCTCCGGCTTCGGAAATGTGATGACAAGCTCGTGCGGCGCGGCGGCGAACCAGCGTGAGCCGAACCTGCCGTCGTTCACCAGTCGCACGTCATACGCGCCCTCGAAATCATCCGCCTGCCGCGCAGTGCGGCCCTCGGCCTTCGCGCCCTCCGAAGCCAGGGCCACGTTGAGTGCGGGTGTATCGGCGCTCCAGACCTCGAACTCGTCCAGGCGCGGCGAGCTGAGTCCCTTCGCATTGCCGGTGTCTGCCAGCATCACAAACTTCACGGCAGTTGCTTCGACGGGTGCAAACCGTTCCTCGGTGAAGTCTGATCCGGGTTTGGGTCGCGAATATGTGCGCTTCGCCGCCTCCGCCCGGGCGCGCGCCTCCAACGGCTTCTCCACGGCGGCCTTGTCGGCATTGAGCTTCGCCTTGCGCTCGTTCAACGGCCTGACCGCTTCGGCATGCTTGCGCTTCTGCTCGGCGGTGGCGACCACCCGGCGGCCATGGGTGACGCCCTCGAACGCTGCGCGCAACCGGTAGTAATCCTCCGTCGGCATCGGGTCGAA
>CAYQCZ010000453.1:0-2369 GCA_964415955.1 uncultured Verrucomicrobiota bacterium
CACCCAGTCACGCCATGGCCAGATGCTGCGGGGACGGTCCTTCTCGTAACCGTTTGTGTCCGCGTAACGCGCAATATCCAGCCAGCGCCGCGCCCAGCGTTCGCCGTAGTGCGGGGAGGCCAGCAACCGGTCCACAAGATGTTCATACGCCCTGGGCTAACGTTCTTTGACGAACGACTCTGCTTCTTCCGGCGTGGGGGGCAGACCGATCAAATCCAGATACAGACGGCGCACCAGTGTGTAACGGTCCGCCACGGGTGACGGCTTCAACCCCTCCTTCTCCAGCCTCGCCAGCACAAAATGATCAATCTCATTGGCGGGCCACCGGCGGTCTTTCACTCGTGGCAGTGATGGCTTCGATGGAGCCTTGAACGCCCAATGCGGTGTGTAATCCGCGCCCGCTGCGATCCATTGGCGCAGGAGTTCCTTCTGCTGCGCAGTGAGAGGTTTCTTGGTTTCCGGCGGGGGCATCAGGTCGTCCTCGTCAGCGGCATGAATGCGACGCAGCAACTCGCTCTCCGACGGCCTGCCCGGAACAACAGCGCGTTCGCCGGACTTCGCGGGTTTGACGGCATGTTCCCTGGCATCCAGCCGGAGACCGCCCTTGCGCGAGCTTTCGTCCGGCCCATGACACTGAAAACAGTGTTTCGAAAGGACCGGAAGAATCTCGCGCTGGAAATCAACCGCACCGGGGCCTGCGGCGCACAGTCCACACTCAAGCAAGGCCCACATGCCCGCAACAAACAGCACCCGCTGACATGGCAATCGATGATGTGTCACGCCCCCACCATACAACAAACCCGGCCGTCCGCCATGCAGGAGAATGGAAGCCCGCATGCAGGATTGTGCCCGCAGCCTTTCAGAGGTGCATGCACATCAGACGACGATTCAGACGATCACCAGGTCGTGTTTTCCGGCTGGACACCTGTGAGTGAGGATTTGACGCTGCACGCGCAATGATCGCGCGGGTCACATTGGAAATCGCCTTGCGGCGCGAGTTTGACTACACGATTCCGGAGGAGTTTGCCGGGCGCGTGGAGGTGGGCACCCGTGTCAAAGTGCCCTTCGGCCGCAGGCAGGTGCTTGGCGTGGTCACAGCGGTCGTGGAGGACTCCCCGCACACCAACCTGCGCTCGATCACCAAGGTGATCGGGGCGCAGTCACTCGTCACCCCCCGTGTGTTGGAGCTCGCACGGTGGATTGCGGATTATTATTGCTGCGCCCCGGAGATCGCCCTGCGCAGCGTGCTGCCGGAGGCGGTGCGGCGCGAACAGGAGGGCTGGAGGGAGCGGCTCATGGTCCGCATGGCTCCGCGCCTTGGAGAACTGCCCAAACTGACAAAGCGTCAACTCGAGGTCTGGAACATCGTGGAGGAGCGCAGGGAGATTCCTTTGCAGGAACTGCTCGAACTGGCGGCAACGACGTCCGACACCGTCCGTCGACTCGAGGACAAGGGCCTGCTGGAGGTGTCCTCTCAAATCTCGGAGCGCGACCCGTATGCGAACGAGCAGATCGTCCCCACGAACGCCCTGGAGCTGAATGCAGACCAGGCCCGCTCACTGGAGCAGATCAAGGCGGCGATGGATGCGACATCCGGTGCCACCACCAAACCCAATGTGTTTCTGCTCCATGGCGTCACCGGCAGCGGCAAGACGGAGGTGTATTTGCAGGCCATCGAACATGCACTCGCCCGTGGCAAAGGGGCGATTGTGCTGGTGCCGGAGATATCCCTCACACCTCAGACGGTGGAACGCTTCAAGGCGCGGTTCAATCATGGTCCCCTGCGCACGCTCGTGGCGGTGCTACACAGCCATCTCTCCGCCGGGGAACGCCACGATGAATGGCACAAGATACGCCAGAACCGCGCGCGCATCGTCATTGGCGCGCGCTCGGCCATTTTTGCGCCCGTCGAACCGCTGGGGTTGATCATCGTGGACGAGGAGCACGAACATTCCTACAAGCAGGAGGAATCGCCCCGCTATCATGCGCGGGATGCGGCTGTGGTGCACGGCCGGCGCGAGGAGGCCGTGGTGGTGCTCGGTTCAGCGACGCCGTCCATGGAAAGCTTTTACAACGTGCAACGCGGCAAATACACGCTGCTGGAAATGCCCGTCCGCGCCGACCACAAACGGATGCCCGTCGTGCGTGTGGTGGACATGCGTCACGAGGCCCGGAGGGAGAAGGGCACGCCGATCTTTTCCCTGAAGCTCAAGGAGGCCATCACGCAGCGGCTTGAAAAAAAAGAGCAGGTGATGCTGTTCCTGAACCGGCGCGGCTATGCCACATCCATGCAGTGCCCCTCCTGCGGTTACGTGGCGGAGTGCCCGAATTGCAGCCTGGCACTCACCTACCACCGCCGCATTCAAACG
>CAYQCZ010000453.1:2404-3970 GCA_964415955.1 uncultured Verrucomicrobiota bacterium
TGTGCCACATCTGCGGCCACAGCAAACCGGCACCAGCGCGATGCCCCAACGAACAATGCCGCAATCCGGAAATCCGTTATGCCGGACTGGGCACCGAGAAGGTCGAGGACACGCTCAGGAAGCTGTTTCCGCATGCAGTCGTGCAGCGCATGGATTCGGACCTCATGCGCAAGAAGGAGGATTACCGCAAGGTGCTGGGCGATTTCAAACGCGGCAGGATCGACATCCTCGTGGGCACGCAGATGATCGCCAAGGGCCTGCATTTCGAGAACGTGACCCTGGTCGGCGTGATCTACGCGGACCTGAGTCTTCACCAGTCTGATTTCAGGGCGGGCGAACGCACGTTCCAGCTGCTGACGCAGGTGGCCGGCCGCGCGGGCCGGGGTGACGTGGAGGGCGAGGTGTTCGTGCAGGCGTTCGCGCCGTTTCATCCCGCAATCCAATACGCCCGAAGGCACGACTTTGCAGGATTCTACGAGCAGGAAATCGAGTTCCGTGAACAGCTCAAATATCCGCCCATCAGCCGGGTGGCGCTGCTGACCATCAAGGGCCGCAACGAGGAGAAGGTGCAGTTCGCCGCAGACCACATCCGCAGGGAACTCGATCCCTGCCTCCCGGCCACCACGAGGTCCATGACCGCCGCGCGACCTTCACCGCAGCCCGTGGAGGGACTCCTGTTTGGTGATGCGGTGCAGCCGGGTGCGGCGGAAACCCCGGAGGCTCCTGCGCCCATCGCCGACCTGATCATTGCAGGCCCGGCGCCGGCACCGCTGCTGCGTGCGGAGACTTTTTACCGTTACCAGATCATGCTTCGCACGAAGATGATGAGCCAGTTGAGCCGCCGTCTCGGAGCATTGAATGAAAAGCTGACCCTGCCGGAGGACATCACTCTGACCATCGACATCGATCCGGTGAACCTCTCCTGATTTCACCCGCTGCGAAGGGCATCCAAAGCGACAAGCACATCGCAAAGCCTCTGGAGACGCGGCGTGGGCACGCCCGCCCGTCCGGCCAGACGCAAGGGTTCCAGAAAGAGGCTTTGCAATTCCAGTGGCTGGCCCCGTTCAAAGTCAATCAGGGTGGATGCCCGATAGGCACCCATCTCGCGCGTGCGTTCGATGTTCTTCCGGGCGAATTCCTCAGGAATATCATGACCCATTGCCCGTGCCGCCTGAATGACCTCCATCATCAACTCCCTGACGATCCGCTCCCATCGCGGGTCCGCCAGCAACAAGTCCGTGCTCAAACAACTGCCCGGCGCAGTCCCATGCGGCACCACGCATGCCGATGCATCATCGAAGGCGTCCCATCCGGCGGCGCTGGCCACACCCAGTCCGTTGAAGGGGATGTTCCACACCAGTTTTTCCCAGTGCGCCCGGTCGAGATCATCGCTCACGGTGCAGGGCACGCCGGCACGGCGGAACATTTCCGCAATCAGATGTGTGCGCGGTCCCGGCGGGCGACGGTGCTCGCCCAGCACGATGCGTCCGTGGGCAAGGTGGTGAATGACACCCGGCGCAGTGCGGTTCAGGCACACAAAGCAGAGTCCTCCCAGGATCTGCTCCA
>CAYQCZ010000454.1:0-3968 GCA_964415955.1 uncultured Verrucomicrobiota bacterium
CCTTAGAGCCTGTCTGAAAATGACAAGGGGCGCTGTTTTCGAGGAAAGGTGCGGATGGCGAGGCGCGAGGAGGGAGCATCCCCTTCATGGGGCTGCGACCGACGAGCAACAAAGCCAGACGTCCTTTGGCTCGAAAACCCTCCGGGCGGCGGCTCTTGCCATTTTCAGACTGGCGCTTACAAACCACGCTCCTTGGCAGCCCACCCCTGGCGCATCAAACCAAGCAGATGAGCAAGCGCCTCATCGTAGGTCCGCCCCTTTTGTTCCGCCAGCTGGCGGGCACGCTTGTCAAGCTGGGCCGCCATCTCCATGGATTTTTCAGACGGACACCCCATGGCGACCAGGAGTTGCGACAGGGTTTCCAGGGACATGGACGTGTCTGCTGCCGGGCCCGGCGGGCAACAAGGCCTCACACCGTTCCCGCAGGAACAATCTTCACCGAGGTGATTTCCACGCGCACAGTCGGCTTGCTGCGCTCACCTCCACCGCCGACGGTGACCGGCGTGCTGGCGATTTTCTCCAAAACATCATCGCCCTTGATCACCTTGCCGAACGCCGTGTATTGGCGGTCCAGGAACTTGGCGTCGCCGTGGCAGATGAAAAACTGGCAGCCTGCGCTGTCCGGGTGCTGCGCCCGCGCCATGGAAAGCACGCCGCGCTGGTGGGAACGATCGTTGAATTCTGCCTTCACCTTGTATCCCGGATCACCGGTTCCCGGCACGCCGCTGGCACCCGCCTTGGTGTTGGGGCAGCCGCCCTGGATCATGAAACCGCTGATGATGCGATGAAAGGCCGTGCCATCATAGAAGCCCTTGTTGGATAGCTTCTTGAAGTTTTCAACAGTCTTGGGGGCCACATCGGACCAGAATTCGATGACCATGTCCCCGCAGGTGGTGGACATCACGGCGACTTCGGCGGTTGCTTCACTCATAGGAAAATAAGATTCAACATTTCAACGCCACGTTCCGTCCAAGCTCCATCCTTGTCACGGCAAAAACCGAAAATTAGCTTTTCTCGGCCCATAAAACCCGTTTCATTTCGCGCATCTATGAACATCCGCTTCAAACACGCCGCCGCAGTCGCCTCACTGCTGGCAGCCACGTCTTTTCAAAGTCCCGCCGCCGATCTGCCCGATGGCCTCTATGCCGAACTGGACACCACCAAGGGCAAAATTGTGCTCCAACTGGAGTTTGAGAAGGTGCCGCTGACCGTGGCCAACTTCGTAGGACTGGCCGAGGGCACGAAACACTACATCAAATGGAAGGATGCCGCCCACTACATGGAGGAAAACTTCATTTTGGATGAAAACAAAAGGCCCGCCGGCAGGAAACCACCTGAGCAGCGAAAACTACAACCCACTTTACAGAACAAGCCATATTACGATGGTTTGGTTTTTCACCGTGTGATTCCGGGCTTCATGATCCAAGGCGGCTGCCCTCTGGGCCAAGGCAACGGCGATCCCGGATACAAATTCGCCGACGAATTCGACCCGAGCCTGCGCCATGACAAGGCTGGTATTCTCTCGATGGCCAACAGCGGGCCGGGCAGCAATGGCAGCCAGTTCTTTATCACCGAAGGACCAACACCACATCTGGATGACCGTCACAGTGTTTTTGGCCGCGTCGTTCAGGGCCAGGACGTGGTGAGCGCCATCGCCAATGCTCCTCGCGGTGCGCAGGACCGTCCCAACGAGGAAATCAAAATCAACAAGGTCAAGATCATCCGTCAGGGTGACAAGGCCAGCGCGTTCAAGGCGGATCAAGCCGCTTTCGACCAGCTGCTGGGCGCTGCCATGGCGAAGCGCGCATCGGCTGAACAAGACAGACTCGCCAAGGAGATGGAACGCATGGAACAGCAACGCAAGGAGGCGGCGGAACTGGCGGAAAAGCAACCCGCCCTGATTGAACAGGCCATCAAGGACTTGAAGGCCGCAAACCCCAAGGCCGAGGTGGTCACCACCCAGAGCGGCCTGCGCTACATGGTGCTCAAGGAAGGTGCCGGTGCGAAGCCCGTCAAAGGTGCCAGCATCAGCGCCCATTACACGGGCAAACTGGCCAATGGAAAGGTCTTCGACAGTTCCATCAATCGTGGCCAGCCCATCCGTTTCCCGGTAGGCCAGGGCATGGTCATCGCCGGATGGGATGAAGCGCTTTCCGACATGAAGAAGGGCGAGAAGCGTGTCCTGATCATTCCTGCGGATCTGGCCTACGGCAAACGCGGCGCAGGCGGTGTCATCCCGCCGGACGCCACGCTGATCTTCGAGGTCGAACTCGTGGATTTCTGAGCCGGTGAGCGTGCGTTCAGCCAGCCGCATCAGCCACCATGACATTTCATTGGAAGGTGTTCAGCAGGCGCGCCTGACATGAATGACACCGAAGATCTGCCCTGCCCTTACTGCGGGCAGGGCAATGCCGTGCCGGTGGATGCATCCGCCGGTTCGCAGGAATTCATCACCGACTGCGAAGTCTGCTGCCGGCCATTCTCCGTAAGGGTGGAAACTGAGAACGGCGAGATTATCAGCTTGGAAACCGGCGCTGGATGACCAACCGTCCGGCCAAGAATATGACACCAAACCTGATTCTTTGGATTTACATCGGCTTGTTGATGGCCGGCGGGCTGATGGGCTTCCTCAAGGCCGGAAGCAAGGCTTCCTTGATCGCCTCCAGCGCATTCTCGCTCGTGCTCGCACTCTGCGCGCTGGGGATCATCCCCGGAGCGCACACGGCAAATGCAGTTCTCGGCGTGCTCGTCGTCTTCTTCGGCATGCGCTTTGCCAAAAGCAAAAAGTTCATGCCCGGCGGCATGATGGCGGTTGCGAGCGCCATCGCACTGGTGCTGCGATTGATGGTTTGAACCGGCTCCGGGGCGCGCACCGTGGTTTCTCATGGACCGGCGGCACACCATTCTGGTTGTCAGTGACATTCATTACGGCGGCGGAGCGGAGCGTCAGCGAGGCAATTACGAGGTCGATGCCATTCCCGGCGGGTTCCAGCGAACAGCAGTCCGTCTTTACCGGCACTTCATCTGGATGCGGCATCCCTTCGCCCACAACCAGATGCTGGACCGCTTCATCGCGGAGGCGGCGGATGCCGACCTTGTGGTGGCAAACGGAGATTACTCGTGCGACTCGGCGTTTGTGGGCGTCAGCGACGATGCCGCCTGCGAGAGCGCCATCGAATGTCTGTCCAAACTGCGCAACGCCTTTGGCACACGCCTGCGCACCGTGATCGGCGATCACGAACTGGGCAAGGTGGCGCTGGCTGGCGGACAGGGAGGATTGCGGCTCGAAAGCTGGCATCGCTGCCTGGGCACGCTTGGACTTGAACCCTTCTGGCAACAAGACATCGGTGCATGGCGTTTGATGGGCATCACTTCATCGCTGGCGGCCTTGCCCGTTTATGAGAAGGAGGTGCTTCCGGACGAATGGCCGGAGTGGAAGAGATTGCGCGAGGAACACATGAGCCGCATCGAGGCTGCGTTCTCCAGCCTGTCACCACAAACGAAGGTGGTGCTGTTCTGTCACGATCCCACCGCCCTGCCCTTCCTTTCGCAATCCACAGTCATTCAATCCAAACTGGCACAAGTCGCACTCACCATCATCGGCCACCTGCACACGCAGTTGGTGTTTGTTCCCAGCCGTGTGCTGGCGGGCCTGCCTGCCGTCACCTGGATGGGACCATCCATCAAACGCTACACGGCCGCATTGAGCCGGGCTCGGGAATGGGACGCGTTCAAACCGGCGCTCTGTCCGGCCCTGGCCGGCATCGAGTTGTTCAAGGAGGGCGGATATCTCAGGCTCGTGCTGCACCCGGAAGGCACGGAAGGGCATGAGTTGAGGGTGCATTCACTGCCCCGTCGCGGGCTTGAACCGGATGCCACCGGGGTGAAATCAGTTTGAACCGTCGTGCCCCGGCCTCTAAGGAGCCGCTGAATAAAGGGGGGTTTTCAGATTTGGGTGATGGAATGGC
>CAYQCZ010000455.1:0-3950 GCA_964415955.1 uncultured Verrucomicrobiota bacterium
ATGATGGCGATCACCACGAGCAGTTCAATAAGTGTGAATGCTCCGAGTTTCTTCTTTTGAAGGAATTTATTCATATAAGGTTCGGTTTGTTGGTTTCTCATGGAGCCATCATCACGTTTGAGTTGGTTCCATTTGGTTCGACATTTCATTAGCAGAGGTCGTGCCAACTGGTAAAAACTCAGAAAACATCAATAAAATTGCCTGTTTTGCAGATCGGAAATCATCGATGTTGCGGCATTCTCACTCCATGCGCGTGAAATACACTCATCACTATCATGTATATCCACATGATAAAAACTCATACCCATGAATGCGTCATCAGTGGACGCTGTGTGGTTTGTTGTTTCATTAGGAACAAATCTATTAATCAACATATTGATGTTGAACATGTTGGGTATATATAACCGCATGTTCGATGGTTCGGCTTGGGACGATGCGGCTGCACACGATGCCCGGGATTGCCTCGATCAACCCGTGCCATGTAGGATGCCCTTATGTTCCGTATTGTCTTTGTCTGTCTGACCATGCTCATGGGTTGGAGCGCCTTCAGCGCCTCGCCTCCCCGTCCCAACATTTTGTTCATCATCTTCGATGACTGGGGCTGGCAGCATGCCGGGGCTTATGGCTGTCAGTGGGTGAAAACGCCCAATTTCGACCGTGTCGCCCGCGAAGGCGTGCTTTTCAAGAATGCCTTCACTTCCAATCCCAAGTGCAGCCCCTGCCGGGCAAGCATTCTGACAGGGCGCAATTCATGGCAACTGGAGGAGGCCGCCTGCCATAACGGGCTGTTTCCCTCCAAGTTTGCCGTGTATCCTGATCTTCTCGAAAAGGCTGGATATGTCGTGGGCCTCACCGGCAAAGGTTGGGGACCTGGAGACTTCAAGAGCCATGGCAGAACCCGCAACCCCGCCGGCCCGAGTTTTGATGAGCATAAGACCCAGCCTCCGTGGAGCGGCATCCGCAACCTGGATTACGCGCGCAATTTTCAATCCTTCCTGGCCCGTCGCCCCAAGGAGAAACCCTTCTGCTTCTGGATGGGCTTCAGCGAACCGCATCGCGCCTACGAACTGGGCTCGGGCCTGCGCGCCGGCAAGAAGCTGGAGGATGTGGATGTGCCCGCCTATTTCCCGGACGTGGCCGCCGTGCGAAGTGACATGCTGGATTACGCGCTCGAGGTGGAATATGCCGATGGCCACATCGGCAGGGCATTGGAGCACCTGGCGGCCGCAGGCGAGCTGGAGAACACGATTGTAGTCGTCACCTCCGACCACGGCATGCCGTTTCCATTTGTGAAAGGGCAGATCCATGAGGACGGCTTTCACCTCCCGCTGGCCATGCGCTGGGGCAGGGGCATCAAGCCCGGTCGTGTGGTGGAGGACTTCGTCAACGTGCGCGATTTTGCGCCCACATGGCTGGAACTGGCCGGTGTTCCCATCCATCCGCAAATCACCGGAAAAAGCCTGGTCAAAGTCCTCCAGTCCGGCCAGTCCGGATGGGTGGACCCTGAACGGGACGTCATGCTGGTCGGCAAGGAACGACACGACATCGGACGTCCGAACGACTGGGGCTTTCCCGTGCGCGGCATCCGCACGAAGGACTTCTTCTATGTGCACAACTTCTTTCCCGACCGCTGGCCCGCAGGCAATCCGGAGACGGACTTTGGCAACTGCGACCCGGGCCCCACCAAGGATGTCATCAAGCAGCTCGGCGGTTATTTCTATGAACTGTCCTTTGGCAAACGGCAGCCCGACGAGCTTTATCGCCTGAGCGATGATCCGCAAAACGTCCGCAACCTCGCCCATGATCTGGCCTTCAGGCAGACCATGGAGGACTTGCGCTACCGGATGATGCAACTGCTCAAGGACGAAGGTGACCCGCGCGCCCTGGGCAATGGCGCCATTTTTGACACCTACAAATATGTGGGGGGACGGGCCAAGGGTTACGAAACATGGCTCAAGGCCCAGGAAACCGCGCTTGCCGAATCGATGGGCGCCAAAGAGGAGGCTGCGGCGAAGAAGGCCGGGGCGCGCAAAAACAATCAGGACAAGTGACCCCATGGACTGCCTGGCTTCGTCATGATCGCCGTCATCGCAGATGACCTCACCGGCGCGGCGGAACTGGCCGGAGCCGCGCATGCCTTGGGCCTATCTGCGGAAGTGCAAACTGCGTGGCACCCGTCTGCGGATGCGGATGTGATCGCGTTGGATTCCAATACGCGGTCTCTGCCAGCCGTTGAGGCGGAGGCGAAGGTGCGTGCCGATGCATCTGCCATCCGGTCATCCCAGCCCGGCTGGATTTACAAGAAGACCGATTCCGTGCTGCGCGGCCATGCCCGGCAGGAAATCGAATCCATCCTTGATGCCTGCGAGCTTTCGGAAGCGCTTCTGGTGCCTGCCAACCCCTCCAAAGGCAGAATCATCCGCCATGGGGTTTACTCCATCCACAGTGTTCCATTGGACAAAACGGACTTCGCCCATGACCCGGATCACCCGCGTCGCAGCGCGCGGGTCACTGAACTGCTGGGGGATTCTCCACGCATTCAGATTCCCGACACCGCCAGCGTGGATGACGTCAAACATCATGCCGCCACCGTGCAGCCAGACACGCTGCCCGCCGGCGGGGTGGATTTCTTCGAGGCGCTGCTGAAGGCACGGGCGAAGTGCCTTCCCAGGCCCGCACCTGAACGCCATTCCCCCGAAGGGACCAGAATGCTTTTCCTCTGCGGAAGCGCGACGGCATGGGGCCGTGGCAGGGAAGCCCGGTTTCTCAAGGCGGGACTGCCTCTGCTGACGCTGGGTGAAAGCGCCTTCACGAATGACTGGACGGACGATGATGCCATGGACCTTGCCTCTCGTGTTGTCCAGTTGGTGAACCGTCATGCACGTGTGGCTGTCGCCATCGGTGGCCGTCGTGCCTCCCTGCCAGGTCCGCCATCCATGCTGGCACGTCGTTTATGCGAGGCAGCGTCACTGGCCTTGCGTGGGTGCAGGGTCGATGCCGTCTGCGTCGAGGGCGGTGCGACGGCCGCCGCGTTGTTGCAGGCCATGCACTGCGTGCGGCTGAAAGTCATCCATCAACTGGCCGGGGGCGTGGTGGAGCTTCGTCCAGTTTCACAAGACATCCCTTCGCTGATCTTGAAGGTGGGCAGCTATGACTGGCCGGAGTCCGTGCTGCCCGGCTGATGTCGTGCAACTTCCTGGACTCGCAGTTGTGTCCTTGCCCTTTTTAGGTCCTCAGGTGTGTTGACATTGAGCAGGTTTCCGGCCAGTTCATCCGTCAATTCCCACCCGTCGGTTTGCAACCGGTCGAGCAGTTGTTGCAGGGAGAGTTCACCATGGCGCAATTGATCCTCCACCATTTCCACAGCCTCACGCCTGAGCGCCAGGGGAAAGCCCCGGCGGGCTTCGACGATACAGGTGACGGCGGGTTTACGCGCATATGTGAGTCGTTCAGCCAGGCCCGCGATGAGCCGGGTGGAGACCAGCGGCATGTCACAGGCGAGGCAGATGACGGCGTCCGCCGTGGTGGTCTTGAGTGCCGTGAACACCCCGCCCAGTGGCCCGCACCGGCCGATCAGATCGCGACGAATCACCCGCACCGGCCAGCCTGTGGCCCGTGCCGACCGTTTGATGCGGCCAAGCATGGTCACGCCGCCCAGACGCAGTCCTGCCTTGTCCCTCCCCATGCGGGTGCTCAAGCCGCCGGCAAGAATGACAATTTCAAATTGCATGGGATTCCAACCGGCGACGCACACCGCCGCCAGCCCCGTGCGCCCACTGCATCAGGGCAACAAAAAAGCCCGCGCAAAGCGGGCTGTGATAACAAGGCCTGGCAGGCATCAGTTCGCGCTGACTTCGATCACGCAGTTTGTGGTGCCGAAAGGATTGGTCGTGCGCGTTTGCGCAGCGGGGTCATCCATCCATGCGCCGTCAACGATGAAACGGAATTGG
>CAYQCZ010000456.1:0-518 GCA_964415955.1 uncultured Verrucomicrobiota bacterium
TTCTTCAACGCGCTTTCGAGTCCCTTCGCATCCGCATCGGCAACCGCGACGATCTGCGTCTCCGGAAGTTGCAGCCACATCGTGTCGAGGCCGTGCCCATAGTTGCCGCGCACCGTGTGGCCAATCACGGCGACGCGCAGGCGGCTGGAAGTTTCCGCAGCCGGCAAGGCCATCGCGGCGCCTGCGGCGGACGTGGTGAGGAGAAACTGACGTCGGTTCATGAAAGCTTCACTTCGTCGAGGGCCATAGCTGTTTGATGGCCGCGACGGTTTGGTCAACGAGCGCCTGCCCGCCGTTGGGACCGACGCGGCTGCTCTGGATGACCGCGCTGTAACCGCCGCCGCGCACCGCGCGCTCGGTCGGGAGATACGTTCCCGGCCCGGCGAGCTGAATCACGAACGTCTGCACCGCCGGGCTGCGCGCCTTCATCTGCACACCGTAGTCCGTGAACAGCTCGAACTGGTTCGAAGCGATGGCCACGTCGCCAAGGCGCAGGACGTGGATTTCTGTCGGTAACA
>CAYQCZ010000456.1:528-3937 GCA_964415955.1 uncultured Verrucomicrobiota bacterium
AACACGCCGGAGTCGCCGCCCTTCTGCAGCTCGAAGCGCGTCACCACGGACCGGTTCCAGTTGTAGTTCCAGCGTTGCGCCGGATCCTTGGAATACTTCTCCGCTTCCTTGCGCGCGTCCGCCGCCTCCGTCTCCGTCACAATGCGAAGTGGCAGTTCCAGGTCGTGCACGGTGTGACGCAGCATGGGATTCGCGTGCTTGTCTTTTTGCGCGGCTTCGTAGGCCTCGGTCCAGCCATTGACAATGCGGCGGGCGACTTCATCCAGCCGCGACAGGCCGCGCAGCTTGCGCATCCGCGCGTCGGCGGCGGTGCCATACATCAGGCGCGAGGTCACGTCGCCGCCCGCGCCGTTCCACGCCACGACCTGCAAGCCGGCCCCGTGACGTGCGCGAAGCTGTTCGCGAACGGGATGCCAGAAGTCCGCATGGATGCGCGACTGTCCGCCGACCTCCTGCGCCGGGCTGGCAACGTTGATGACGGTCGTGACGAGCCTGTCATTGTTGTCCCAGAAGAACAGCGCCTCCAGGTTGTGATCCTCGTAACCCTCGATGCCGCGGAATTTGTCCGTGTCCGTCTTGCCATACATCACGGCGGAACCATCCGAGAAAACGGAGCGGCGATTCTGCGCGACAACCGCCTGACCCTGACCCCACGAGACCTTGCCCGGCGCGCGCTTCCGCCACGCCTCGACCACGACCTCCGCCACGCGGGTGGTCATCCACTCGGCGTAGTCGCCCGGTTGGAGGATGTCGGCGGGCAGGTTGTATTTGCCGTCCTGCGTGACCGGTGCGGTGTGCGTGTGCGTGGCGGAGAGGAAAAGCTTCCGCACGTCGAAGTCCTTCAACTGCGGCTGCACCTTGGCACGGACTTTTTCGAGGATGCCCTCGCGGATGGCCACGAGATCGCACGAGACGATGATCGCCTGGTCCACGGCCGCGTCGCCGTCGCGCGATTCGAGCGCCAGCGCCGTGGCGGTGATGGGCGTCTCGGGCGTCTTCGAGATGCGCACGTTGCGCTGGCCGTCGAGCGCGACGGGTTGGTCGGGGGTGATGTCCACGGTGGCCGCGCCGAAACGGAACTCGGCGGCAGTCGCAAGACTGACGCTGGTGCAGATGAAGAGGAGTGGAAAAGAAATGTTCATAGTTTTGCTGGCAGCGCTACTTCTTGGCGGGCTTTGGTGGGGCGACGGCCAGATCGGCCTCTGGCACCAGTTCGATTTTCACGTCGGCGCCCTTGAGATGCTTGTCGAAGAAGTTCTGCATGAGCTGCTGCACGGACGGTTTGTTGAAGGCGGGGCCGCCGTGGCCGGAGCCGGGGAGTTTTTGAAACCAGACCTCGACGCCCATGGCTTTCAAAGCGGCTGCGAACTGTTCGCTCTGGGCGTAGGGCACAAGGGCGTCGTGGGTGCCGTGCAGGATCAGAAACGGCGGGTTGTCCTTGCTGACGTAATGCACGGGGCTGACGGCCCGGGCCTTCGGTTTGTCGTCGAGCTTTGCGCCGATGAGCAACGAGTAGGGATCGGTCGGCGAGTTGAACTCGAAGATGTTCTTCACGTTTCTGTCCGCATCGGCCTGTTGCATCACGGTGGTGAAATCGGCGGGGCCAAAGATGTCGCACACAGCCTGCACGCGGTCGGACTGATCCTCGTGACCGCCAATCAGTGGGAACGCCTTCTTGCCGCCCGCAGTGCCGACGAGCGCGGAAAGATGTCCTCCGGCTGAACCGCCCACGACGCCGACGCGCGCGGGGTCGAAGTGGTATTTTGCGCTGTTCGCGCGCAACCAGCGAATCGCCGCCTGGCAATCCTGAATCTGAGCGGGAAAAACCGCCTTCTGGCTGAAGCGATACTCGACGCTCGCCACGGCGTAGCCCTTGAGCGCCATGTGTGTCACCGGGCAGGGGAACTTGCTGCCCGCGCGCCAGGCGCCGCCGTGGATGTGCACGATGAGCGGCATCGGTTTGTCCGCTGGCTTTTCCGGCAGATAAAGATCGAGCTTCTGCGCCTCATCGCCGCCGGGAATGTAGGCGATGTCCTTTTCCATCCGGATGCCGGCCGGGAGCGTGGATGCCCCGGGCGCGGCGTTGGTGGTTTGAACGAAGATCGCCGTGGCGAGCAGGGCGATGAGAAGCAGGCGAATTTTCATGTCGTGCAGAGGTGGAGAGATGATTTATTCCGGCCACTGCCCGTTCACGATCGGACGAAGCGTCAACTTCGAGGGATCAACCATCACGTGCTTCACGCGCTCGCGCTTCCACGTGTAGGTGATGTGGACGAGGCCGTCGCGCGTTTGGATGATGGCCGGGTAGCTGTATTCGCCCGGATCGCTTTCGAGCACGAGCGCGGCGTTCCAGGTCTTCGCGTCGGTGGAGACGGCGACGTTGAGCGGCGTGCGTTTGCCGCCCCATTTGCCGGGCGTGCCGCCGATGTGGTTGTAAACAATCAGGTGGCGTCCGTCCTTGAGCGTCACGGCGTCGGTGCCGGAGTTGTTGTTGGGCAACGTGCCGAGCGTCATCTCGCCCCAAGTCTTGCCGCCGTCGTCGGAGCGGACCTCGAACACGCGGTCCTGCCGCGAGCGACCGAGCGCGAGCAGTTTGTTGCCGCCGAGGAGCAAAATGCTTGGCTGGATGGCCTGGATCGCGAGCCCGTCGTGCAGCGGTTCGGTGCGCTGCCAGGTTTTGCCGAGATCGCTCGTGCGCTCGAAGTGGACGGTCCACTTGCTGGTCTTTTCGTCGGTCTCGTTGCTGGTGGGGCAGAGGATGTCGCCGTTGGGCAGTTGCACGGGCTTGTTCTTGACCGGGCCGAGGATGCCCTCGGGCAGGCGGCGCGGTTGCTCCCAAGTTTTGCCGCCGTCGGTCGAAGTGGTGAGCATGCCCCACCACGTCTGCGGCGTGGGACCGGCCTTGTAGAACAACATCAGCGGGCCTTTCTTCGGCTGGAACAGCACCGGGTTCCACGTCGGATGACGCACTGCGGTGCCGTCGGTTTTCACGTATTGAATGCCGTTGGCGACCTCAACGGGTGCGGTCCACTTGCCGCGTTCGAGGCGCGACACCCAGATGCCCACGTCGGGATGTTTCTCGCGCGTGCCGCCGAACCACGCCGCCACAAGGCCGCGATGCGTTTCCACGATCGTGGAGGCGTGGCAGGATGGGAATGGTGCCGTGTCGAAAATGAACTCTGACTTCACGACGGAAGCATCAGCCGCCATGAGACATGCAACGGGTGCGAGAGACATCAGACACAGGCGTATCTTGGGCATGAGCATGGTGCGAACATCTCATATTTGTTCACGCACGTCTTTCGGAAAGTTCACCGGTTTTGGGGGTGGCGTCCTTGCCGCACCTGAAGTGCAACCCGCCGGTCATGACAATCTCCTGTTGCACCGTCAGACCCCCTTCGTTACTTTG
>CAYQCZ010000457.1:0-3916 GCA_964415955.1 uncultured Verrucomicrobiota bacterium
CGCCCTGCCCGAAGCGCCCGACTTCGTGGAATGCCGCGACCAGTCGAGCCAGAGCTGGCGCCCGTCCTCGCCGAGGTGTTTCCGGAGTTCCTGCGCGGTGACCAGCGTGATCATGCGGGTGCCGATCCCCTCCATCGGGCGCGCGCCGGTGAATTTCGGCGGCATCCTGCCGGGCCTGAAATTCCAATCCGTGAACCGTTTGAACAGGGACAGTGCGCGGCCGGCTGAAGCATCGTTTCCAGTGGCCCTGGCGTGTGCGGCGAAGGCGATCGCAGCGAAGGCCTCGCTGTAGGCATAACGGCGTTTGCGCAGCGGTGTTCCATCACGCGCCACATGGAAGAACATCCTGCCGTCCGCATCGAAGCAGTGTTTGTCGAGGAAGGTCAGTCCATGTTCCGCCCACGCCAGCCACTCCGGTCTGCGTTTCACGGTGTTGTGAAGCGTGAGCAGCATCCAGCTCATGCGGCCCTGTGCCCAGACAGATTTGTCCGTGTCAAACAGAGATCCGTCTTGGTCGAAGAAATGCAGGAAGCCGCCATGCTGCTCGTCGATGCAGCGCGGGAACCAGAACGGGAGGCAGTCCTCCAGCAAGGCCTGCTGATAGAAGGCCGGCGCGACGCCTCCGCGCGGGTGTGTTATTGGATCCACTCGAAGAAGCCCATGGATTCCAGCTCCACAAACAACTCCTTCTGCTGTTTGGAATCCAGGTTGTCATTGGGCAGTCGTGCGGGACCGACGTCCACGCCCAGCATGGCCATCAGTGCCTTGGACGCACCCATGTAACCGCGCGAAGCCAGAGCCCGGACCAGGCGCACGGAGCGGAACTGTTCCCAGCGCGCGGAAGCGGGATCATCGCGTTCCCACGCGTCGATGAGGCGGTGATAGATGGGCGCGGCGAAATTGTAGGTGCTGCCGACCGCGCCGCGAGCGCCGAGCACCAGACCTGCAAGCAGTGCTTCATCCGTGCCGAAGAGAATATCACACGCACCATCGGCGAAGTGGATGCACTCCTGAAACGCTGCCAGATCGGGATTGGTGAACTTGACGCCGGCGAAATTGGGGATGGTCCGTGTCTCGTGTTCCAGAAACTGCGGCACGCTGACGTTCACGCCCGTCCAGGAAGGGATGTCATAGTAATAGAACGGGAGTTTGCGTGCTGATGCGGCGATCTCTGCGCAACAGGCGGCGAGTGCTTCCGGTGTGCGGGGCTTGAAGTAGCTGGGTGCCAGTGCCGCCACCGCCCGGGCCTTGATCTTCGCTGCATGACCCGCGAGCAACGCAGCTTCCTTGACGGACGCGTGGCCCACATGGACGACCACCTGCATGTCGGAACCCTTGGTCACGCGCATCCAGCGTTCCGCCAGCGTAGTCCTTTCCTGCGTGGTCAGCAGATGTCCCTCACCGGTGGTTCCGGCGATGAACACCGTATGAATGCCGTTGGCACGCATGTGTGCAGCCTGCTTTTCAACAGCAGCAAGATGGAGTGTTCCGTCTTTCTTGAACGGCGTGTGGGTGGCGGCAATCAGGCCTTCCAGTGGTGGATGATGCATGTGTTGATGAATGGACGCGTCGGGTGTGAAAAGTCCGGATTTGGGCGTGTTCAGGCAAGGAAAAGTTCGGCTGCCGGGACGTGCGGTTGTTGTGCCGTCACGCACCGTGTCCGGCACCGGGCTCTGGCTGGCGCGCGCTGATGATTTCGGAGGGCGTTCGCGTGGTGATGAACAGCAGCAGGAGGCAGATGGGCCAGAGATGAAGGATCAGGCGGTCCAGCGAGGTTCTCAGGTGCCATTCCAGATCGTTTGGCGTGGTCACGTAAGCCATGGCATAGGCTGCGGTCACGAGTGCGAGCATGGTTGCCAGCATGCGTGATCGTGCGGGACGCACATGGTCCGGGCTGGTTCCCATGAGCAGTAAGTGTGCGGCCACAACCGGCGTGATGTGCATCCATCCCTTGCTGTCGAACAGGAAAAGGCGCTCTGCAAACCACGACACCACCGTCCAGTAACGTCCTGGCTGCACAAGCCGTTGCCACGTGGCTCCGGCGGACTGGCCCGCGACGAGGTCGTTTGAGGGGGCCATGCCCGCCTTGAAGAAGATCAGGCAGCACAGCAGCGGTGCCATGCCTGCGGCCAGTTTTGCGATGGCTCGCAGCGCCTGCGTCTTCGTGCCGGATCGAAGGATGTGAAGCGACAGCAGGGCGGTTGCGATGCAGGCGAAGGCAATCCCCTCGTTCTTTGTCCAGGCAGCGCATCCCGCGCAAAGGCCCGTCATGAGCCACGCGCTTTCGTGCCATGCGGCCTGTGCCTCATCCAGGGCAAGAAAGCCAAACACGGCGGTGCCGAGCATGTAGAATGACAGCGGCGTGTCGGCGAACTGCGATGCGCCATGCATCACGAAAAACGGCGTCGCCGCCAGTGCCAGCCCGGCGAGCAGGCCTTGATCGCGTCCACGGATGGATCCCACGGCCCACACCAGCAGGCCCACGGTGCTGAATGTCCAGATCGATGCCGCCAGTGCCGGGGCCGCCGCCAGGTCGCCTCCCGCATGGCACCAAAGACGGGCCACGGTGACGGGCACCAGCAGGGGATAGTCCGGATGCGACCATCCAATGACCTCGCTGAATCCCAATGGCCAGTCCATGCCGCCCCGGAAGAGGAAGCGCGCGCGCAGGTTCCAGGTGGCAAACGCGTCAAAACCGCCACCGTGGGGGCTCCTGGAAAACATTTGAACGTGCGCCACGACCATGGCGGCGAGGGCCGCTCCGAACAGCAGAAGCAGCAGTGTTTCCATTCTCCCCGGAGCGGGGGAAAATGCAGGTTTCGGAAGGAATGGCCGTCCCTTGAAACGCAGCGCGACGGCCATTGCAGCGGCCAGAACGTATTCCAGCACGGGCAGCAAAGGGTCCATGCGCCCGTAAACGAGCAGCCAGCCAAACGTGACGCACGAAAGCGCGCCCGCGCCCAGGGGGAAGCTCATGCACAGTTCAAGCAGGCCACGGTGTGGCAGTGTGTCCAGACGGGGCATGAGCCACTGCAGCAGCATCCATCCCGTCCAGGCCGTCACGCCGATGCCGATGAGAAGGCCGATGTTCATGGGGCCGGGTTGCGGAGCAGAAACACTCCGTCGCCGTAGTTGGTGATGACCAGCAGGCCGGGCCACCTGCGTGTGTCGCGTTCCGCCGATGTGTTGATCAGGTTGGCGACGGTCAATTCGTGAAGTTCCCTGCGGTCCACCACCGTGGGCGTGAGGGCATATTGGGTCAGATAATACGCCGCTTCGCCACGCAGGTTGGGTGTTTCCGGATGGTTGTCCGAGACATAGCCCACAATGCGCGCGCCCAGAATGTCCCTGCGTGCATGTGCCATGCGGATTTCCGTCGATTGCACGACCGGGGCGAAGAAGCCGGGATAGGTCTGCAGCTCGTTTTGAAACAACTCCCAGACTGCGAGCACAAGAAAGGCAGACCAAAGGGTTGCTGCGGCCCGAAGTCGTGTTGCCGGAGTCAATCGCACGAACTCCGGTCTAGTGAGATCGCGTGACGGGTCAACAGCAAAAACGATGAAGCCCCCGGCGCCTTGCGGACCGGGTTACCTGCCCTTGACCAGTGCCACCGCATAATCGCGGTTGAGCTTTGCGATGAAGTCCAGGCTGATCTCCTTAGGGCAGACCGCTTCGCAGGAACCGGTGACCGTGCATGAGCCGAAGCCCTCTTCGTCCATCTGTGCCACCATGCTGCTGGCGCGGCGGTCTTTTTCGGGGTGGCCCTGGGGGAGGAGGTTCAGGTGGGAAACCTTGGCGGAGACGAACAGCATGGCGCTGGCGTTCTTGCAGGCGGCCACGCATGCGCCGCATCCGATGCAGGCGGCTGCGTCCATGGCCTTGTCCGCGATTTCCTTCGAAATGGGCAGTGAATTGG
>CAYQCZ010000458.1:0-3914 GCA_964415955.1 uncultured Verrucomicrobiota bacterium
GGCAGATGATTCCACCCAAGGTGCGAGCGCACGGCGATGGCAAATTCCTCGGGCAAATTGAACGAGTCAAAAACTGCCCAGTCCTTCTGCACTGTTCCTCAGTTGCGGCAGCTTTCATCGGCTTCCCCCCATCCTTTACGCTTGTGAAGCATCCAGGGAAATTCGTTATAGGCTGATTCACCGCCGTTCTGCATTCGAGCCAGAAACTCATCGCGTGGTTCACCCAACTTGCTGGACTCCCAATCAAGCCAGGTTTCGAGATAGCCCGTTCGCCGGGCACGAGTGCGCCGGGGTAAGGCTGTATATGCCAGCGTCACGTCGATACGAATCCTTGCCTCGAAAGCTGCACTTCTTAGTTCCTCCGGAATCCGGATGGTATAAAGGTGCAGTTGCTTGCTGGGTATGGTCACGGCATCCGGAGTGATGAGAGTCACGCGCCGCTCTGAATTCGATGTCGCCCGTTCCAAAGAGGGAACGCCGTAACCGATCAAGCGAAGCACCTTGTCTTTGTTATCTTCGCTCTCTGCCCAGCCAGGCCAGCGGGCGCTTTGCACAATTAATGCCCGATACAGCAACGGCGACGCAGCGGGAAACATATTTTGCAGGCGCGCGGCAACGTGCGCCACTTTCGGAGCGGCGAAGGAAGTGCCGACGCCATCCTTGGAATAGGCCGGCTGGCCGTGCATCGTCGAGTTGAGCAATTCGACAGCGACTTCGGATTGAACCCGAGGCAGCCGGGGCGGATTTTTGGCATAGACCAAATCGCCGCCGATCTCGACAACCTCCGGTTTCACCACCGACCACGGCTCGCCGTAACCGGCGCGGCTAAAACCGGATGGTTGATGTTCGCCGGCGGCGAACGACCGCGAGTTTGCATTCTCAAATGCGCCCGGGCTGACCGAACCCACCGTCAACGCGTGAAGGCTTTGCGCTGGATTGGCGACCCGCATGGAAGCTTCCAACTGATGCTCCGGCGGCTGTCTGCCGGCGTCCAAGTGCGCACTCAACCCGGGATTGGCGTGGTCCCCGTTACCCCGGCGGTCCTGATTGCCCGCTGACTGGATGAACAGCACTTCCTGCTCGTGGGAAAGCTGATCCAGTTTGGCCGCCCATGCGCTCATGCGCTGCTTCGCGCACGGCACATTCGCGTTGATTGAGTGGTTGAATATCTTCGTGAAACGCGGCGCGACGTGAAAATGCGCGACGACTTTGTGAAGATATTCCTCCGGCGTCAACGCCTCGGGCAACTTGTTTGCCCCGTCGAGCACGCGGGCATTTTGAATCCATGCGACCGGCTCAACTTCTCCAGTGATGGGGATTTCGTCAGGATACAGGACTGCTCCAGCGACACGTGTGCCATGCCCCTGCGGGCTGACGTAATCAGCCACATCATCTGGTGCGACGCCCGGCAGGAAACAGTGGCTGGTATCGGAATCAATCGCCGGTTCAAGCCAGCGATGGCCCTCCTCGATGCCGCTGTCAATCACGCACACGGTGGGTGCCCCGTCCGCCGGGGCACGCACCACAAGTTCCGGCTGGACTTGCTGCCCGTGACTTTCCGCAGGCAATTGCTGCAACTCAGGCGGCAAGGCGACCTCAAACAGATGAGCAAAATTCAGAATCACGTCCCGGAAGCCCGCACCGTTCATCCGCACGCGCATCTGCACACAGTCGGGAAACACCATGCCATGTTCGCTTTCATGCGCCGGATTGGAAATCGTCCCGGAAATGATCTCTCCACCGTAGTGCTGGATGAACTCACGCAGTTCGTTCACGCGGGCCTCGGCCTTCTCATCCCACTCCATGCTGGCCTGCTGCCGCACATGATCCCGTTCGGTTTCCCAGCGACGGATGAATGCCTCATCGGTTTCGTTCTTGGCTCGCCGCTTGTGCGGCCACTGGATCTCCCGCGTGCTGGTGGCGGTTTGGATCCCAAGATCAAACGTGTAACTGGCGCCCTCCACCAACGGCCATTGCGCGAAGATTTCCGGGGCCAGTATGTTCTTGAGGCGTTCCGGATGATCTGGCCGATCGTAAATATCCAGCAGTGAGGCCCCTCTCCCACCGCCACGCTCGCCCAACTCAAATAGCCGCAAGACCTCCTCCAGCTTGGTGAATTCAAGGTCCACCGAGGATACCAGCATCAATCCTTCCTCGGTTTCCGCGACCAACTCCACCCCAAGCGCGCGAACGAGTTCATCCACGTCCACGCCTTCAGGCAGCCGCAGCAAAAATCCTTTGTCAGCAGGGATAGCGGGCAGGCCGTGCTCCATCCGCAACTTGCGCAACTCGTCGTCGAACTGGCGCATGCGCCCGAGAATGCCGCGAATCCGGTTTGCGTGGCCCTGGCGATCCGCACGGTTGGCCTCAATCTCGGGATTCGGCCGCGGCCCGCCGTGGAAATGGGGTTCGTAGGTGCCTTGAAACGTCAGCTGCAGGTGCGGGAAATCTGAAGGCGTTGGCATGGCGTTCAGTGCGCTTGATGGCGCTCCTGAACTTCGGCGAGCGCGTGCCGGATGTCCGCCTCACTGACCCGCCGCCGTCCCTCCAGCACACAATGTTTCGCGGCGTTTTGCGCGACGTGGACGACTTCCGAACCGGACATGCCATCCATCGCCTGAGCGAGTTCACGCCAGCGGATGGCGGCATCCGTCTCCATCGGCGACAGCGTGGACTTCAACAGTCGGCAAATTTCCTCGATGCCGGGCAATGGCACCTTCAACACTTCGTCAAACCGCCGGAACAACGCGGTATCCAGTGCCGAGTCAAGATTGGTGGCCGCGATCACCAAGCCATCCCCGCGATAATCCTCCAGCATCTCCAGCAACGCGTTGGTGATGCGGGTGACCTCGCCCACGTCGTTGCGCTCCGTGCGCGAACGCGCGAGCGTGTCGCACTCATCGAGGAACAGCGCGCACGGTGACGCTTGGGCGGCATCGAACACTTTGCGCAAGTTCGCCATCGTCTCGCCAAAGTAGGAGGACAGCAGCGTGTCAAACCGCACCTTGCGGAGCGGCAGGCCGGTGTTCCAAGCGAGACGTTCTGCACCGAGACTCTTACCGCAGCCGGGCGGGCCATAGAGCAGGATGCGATGGCGCGGGCGCAAACCGTGTTTGGCCAACCGAGTGCGCGAGGCAAATTCCTTTTCCACCCGTTGAAAGCGACGCTCCACGGCTTCCGGCAAAACCATGTGATGCCGGAGTTTGTCCACGGGGATTTCCTGCACGAGCGGCGCGGAATCGCGGCGGCTCGTCGGCAGGCGATGGAGTGTGCCGGTGGCTGGGGCGCTTTTGTCAGCCGGCTTCTCCTTGAGGATGCGCTCCAACTCGCGCGCCACGCGGCCATGGCCCTGCTTCTTCTCCTCCTCGATGACGCGACGGCACAGCGTATCCACGTCCGCGCTGGAGCCGGACTGGATCACGCGGAACAGGCGTTTCATGAGCGTCGCGTTCATGTTGTGAACGGGTTTACCTCTTGATTGACCAGATTGAAATCATTGTCTTGGAGGTGGATTGCAATGAGCCAGTTAAGGAACGTTACATGGAAACCGGCTGGCACATCACAAATGCCCCATAGCTGATGTATTAGAGCTTATGTCATTCGTTCTTGAGGCGGCAAGCCCGCTGATTGTTGTTGGACGGCTCTACCTGCAACATCACGCTGCCCGGGGCGAGTGGCTGTAGCTGGTTCTGACCCAATTGACAGTCCGCTTCAACCTTGGAATTGATGCTGTAACCTCCCGCCGGTTTTTCTTCTGTAAGGGGAAATGCAAACGCCCTACAACGCCACGGACAACCCGGTGAACCAGCCCAATCCATGCCCGCAGTGCGGCAAGACCCTGCCTGCCGATTCCCCTGAGGGCCTTTGCCCGGGGTGCCTGTTCCAGCCCACCCGCACCTCGCTTTCCAACCCGC
>CAYQCZ010000459.1:0-3911 GCA_964415955.1 uncultured Verrucomicrobiota bacterium
ATGCCGTGCTGAAGGGGGTTCACACCGCGTTCAACGGCCCGAAATCCCTTGCTCCACTGTATTATGTGATGCTGGCCAGCCACATTCTCCTGGCCATGCTGGTGCCTGTGATGGCGATTGTGACCATGAGCCGCGCCTTCAAGGAGCGTTTTGATCAGCATCGGAAGCTGGCGCGATGGACGCTGCCGGTCTGGATGTATGTGTCCGTCACGGGCGTGGTGATCTATCTGGTGCTCTACCAGGTGTATCCCGCGAAGTAAGTCCTCAGCCGGGTCGGACGAGCGTCAACCCGCTGCCTGCCGCCGCCCGCGGCTCCGGTGGCCATCAAAAGACCATCAATCCCAATGCCACGAGCAGGCTCCCAAACGCGATGCCTGCCGTGCAAATGCCCTTGAGCCGCGCCTTCCCGCTGGTTGCGTGTTCGATGAAATCCCGCACGCGCCAGGGCGAGACGGTGAACCAGATGCCACCCAGAACCATCAGGTATCCCCAGACCACGAGCACCAGCCTCCAGTTGGATTCATGCCAGCGTGCGGTGTCAAAAATCCACCTGGCGACAAGCAGCATGAGGATCGCGCCTCCCCGCACGGCGAGAAAATCCTGGACGAAAATACAGGCCCCTGCACCCAGCGCACCAAAGGCGATCAACATGGGTTTTTTGTAGGCCTCAAAATCGGCGATGGACTCGGCCCCCAGATTGTTCAGGAACCAGACCGTGGCGGTTCCCATCAGGATGAATCCCAGGGGAATGTTCCGGGGGAGCTTTTTGAGCACATCCGAAAAGCCCTCCGGCCGGGCCAGGCCGTAAACGTGGGGCAGCGCGACCGCCGTGCCCAGAAGTATGGAAAGTGTCGAGAGTGTCATGCGATTCAGTCCATCAGGATGGCAGGGTCGCCATAAAGCGTGAAGGCGCTGGCGCGTTCGATCCTCACGTCCAGCAACTGGCCGACGTGGCGGTCGCTTCCTTCGAAGATCACGATTCGATTGGTGCGTGTGCGCCCTTCCAAACGGCTTGGATTTCTATGACTTGGCCCTTCCACAAGGATTTGGACCATGCTGCCGATGTAGCGTTGAAGTTTTTTTGTGGAAATTTCATTGGTCAATGCCAGCAGGCGGGCATGGCGCTCATCAATCACCTCCTCGGACAGCTGGTCCGGCATGGATGCGGCCGGCGTGTCCCTGCGGGGCGAGTATTTGAACACGAAGGCATGATCAAACTCGGTTTCCCTGCACAGGGACATGGATTCCTGGAAGTCGGCCTCGGTTTCGCCCGGGAAGCCGACGATGATGTCCGTGCTGAGGCTGATGCCCGGCCTGGCGGCGCGCAGTTTGGCCGCCAGTTCGAGGAATCGTTCGCGGGTGTAGCCGCGGTGCATGAGCCTGAGAATCCTGTTGCTGCCGCTCTGCACCGGCAGGTGGGCCTGCTCCATCAACCTGGGCAGGCGCGCGTAGGCCTCCACCAGGTCGTCTCCATAACCTTTTGGATGCGGGGAGGTGAAGCGGATGCGCTCCAGCCCCTCAATGTCATGCACCGCCTCGATCAACTGGACGAAGGCGCTTCTGCCGTCCTTCGAGGGGATGTCGCGCTTGCCGTAGCTGTTGACAATCTGCCCGAGCAGGGTGATTTCCCGCGTCCCTGACGCCACGAGTTTTCGGCATTCATCGACAATGTCGGGGATCGTGCGGCTGCGCTCCATGCCGCGCGTGTAAGGCACGATGCAGAACGTGCAATACTGGTTGCAGCCCTGCATGATGCTCACAAACGCCGACACCGGGCCGCGCGTGGCATGCCCATTGGCCGCCGGGGGAATGTGTTCCTTGATGGCTGCCTCGCTGCCCTTCTCGGCATCGGTGTCAACGATCTTCGCCCGCCTTCCAGCCAGCAATTCGTCCAGGTATTCCGCCGCCCTGTGAAATTTCTGCGTGCCCAGCACGAGATCCACATCCGGAAGCTTGTCGATCAATTCCTGTCCGCGGCTCTGCGCCATGCAGCCCATGAATCCCAGCACCACATCCGGCCGTTTCTTGCGGAACTCACCCGCGAGATTGGACATCTTGTTGATCGCCCTGACCTCGGCGTTGTCGCGCACGCTGCATGTGTTCAACAGCACCACGTCTGCAACGGACTCGGAGGGTGCCAGTGCATAACCCCTGGCCACGAGCTGGGCTGCGACGGCTTCGCTGTCCCGCTCGTTCATCTGGCAACCGTAGGTCTTGATGAAAACACTCGGCATGTTGCAAAGGCCCGGAAATTAAGCGGCGTCCGGTGGCTTGGAAAGGTCGAAGATGGAGGAAGGGTGGCCGTCAGTTCTGTGCAGACTTCAGGAAGAGACTGAGCCGCTCGAGATTCCTGCTGAAGGTTTCGGTGGAGAGGTATCGGGTGCCGGCAGGGAACACGGTCTGGCCGATCAACCTTGCCCCGTCGGATGTGTCCACCCAACGGCCCTGATCATCCAGCGCTTGGACCAGTGCGAGCGCCTCCCTTTCGTCCGGAGCGGGTTCCTTCGCCGCCGGTTTGTTGTTCTGTGCCTCCAGGAAGGCGCGCTCAACCTCGGCGATGCGTGATTCCGTCTTGAACCCGTAATGCTTTGGCACGTCCGCATCCGAATACGTGAGCTTGTAATCACGGGTCATGTAGAGCGGCTTGTTGGTGCGCAGCTCGTAGTAGCGGGCGTGCCGGCCATCGGGCAGCAGCGATCGCTTGAGGTAGGCGAGGGCGCGGGGAATGGGCTCCAGATATTTCGCATCGCCCGTCAGTCGGTGCACCTTGATCAGGGTCTCGATGGCATCCTGTGATTCACTGGGGGAAATGCCGGGCGGTTCGAATTTGCGCGCCCAGATGGGCCGCATCTGATGATCGTATTGCTGGGCCCAGGCCGGCTGGGGTTCGGGCATCTGGGCGAGCATCAGAAAATCACCCAGCTTCACCAGCGCCCTTTTGGAAGCTTCGTCCCTGTAAATCTCCCAGGCCGTCAGGAGCGTGTCGGACACATCACCCGCCAGATCATCGTTCAGGGTGAACATGTCCCAGTAGTTTTTGATGCGGTTTTCTGTCCGCCAGTCGTAATCAGGAAACTGCGCCTTCATGGGCTTCACGGCGGGCACCGGATGTTCCCAGCCCTGGGGGAAAGCCCCGTTGGCAAACTGCGCACGGAGCAGCGCCGCCCGCGCGATTTCCACCGCGCCATGTATCTGCGCGTCCTTGAACTGGAGCGCCTTGTCCGTCTGCATCAGAAAACGCAGGGCGCTTTGTGTGACGCCGTCATCAAGCGCGGAGAAATTGCGACCGCCTCCCCGGCCGTTCCTGTATCTGTGCACCTTGCCTTTGGGGTCAAAATCCACCGAGTGAATCCAGCCTCCCGATTCCAGTTGTCCATAGACCATGGCATGTGCGGCTGCACGCGCCGCCTCCAGGTGGAAGGCATCGCCCGTCGCTTCATGGGCCCGCAGGAATGCCATGCCTGCCGTCGGCGTGCCCGGAGGCTGCACCCAGACCTGTGTGGCAGATGCCTTGCCCTCTCCAAACCTCTGCGTCAAATCCAGCGAATAGAAGTAAACATAGCCACCATGCACTGCGAGTGAACGATAGAACGCGGCGGCCCTGCGCATGGACTCCTTGACGCGATCCACCGCCGCCTGATCAGCCGCATTTCCGGCAACCGATGCCGCAGTAACGAGCAACAGTGTGAGAAGGATTGGGTGTGTGCGTGGCGGATTCATCGTCGGGAGGCCGGTCTTGGTAGCACAAAAGCTCCGCCTGATCAACACGGGAGGCCGGAGGGGAGGGCGCGAAGGAAAAACGCCCGGCAGCAGAAAGCCGCCGGGCGTTGCGTGAATTGATCCGGATCAGGCCTTGGAGCCTGTCTGAAAATGGCAAGGAGTGTTGCGGCTGGGGATTTTGGCTGTGGCCA
>CAYQCZ010000460.1:0-3897 GCA_964415955.1 uncultured Verrucomicrobiota bacterium
CGGTGAGGCGTTCCCACGTGATGGGATTGCGCTTGTGCGGCATGGCGCTGCTGCCTTTCTGGCCCTTGGTAAACGGCTCCTCGGCTTCGAGCACTTCGGTGCGTTGCAAATGGCGGAACTCGACGGCCCAACGTTCGATGCTCGCGCCGACCAGGGCCATCGCGAGTTGAAACTCCGCGTGGATGTCACGCTGCACGACTTGCGTGGCGATGGGCGCGGGTTGGATTCCGAGTTTCTTGCAGACGTAAGCCTCGACGCGCGGCGATAAGTGCGCGCTTGTGCCGACGGCGCCGGAAATTTTCCCGACGGCGACGACATCACGGACGGATTCGAGGCGGCGGAGGGCGCGGGTGAATTCCTCATGCATCAGCGCGAGTTTCAGGCCGAACGTCGTGGGTTCGCCGTGGATGCCATGGCTGCGGCCCATGCACGGCGTGAATTTGTTTTCCTTCGCCCGGCGCGCGATGACAGGCAGCACCGCTTTCACGTCGGCGATGAGGATGTCCGCGCTCTGCATCATCTGCACGGCGTAACAGGTGTCGCCCACGTCGCTGCTGGTGAGGCCGAAGTGGAACCAGCGGCTGGCCGGGTCGTTGATGGCCTCCGCCACGGCGGTGGTGAAGCCGATGACATCGTGGTTGAGCGTCTTCTCCAATTCGCGCTGGCGGGCGACGAGGCCGGGCAGGTCGGCGAACCATTTGTCGCAGCCGGCTTTGATCTTTTTGAAATCCCCGGCGGGCACGACGCCTTCCTTGACCAGCGCTTCGCTGGCGAGCAGTTCGATCTGCAACCAGATCTTGAGTTTGTTTTCGTCGGTCCAGATGGCCCTCATTTCCGGGCGGGAGTAGCGTGTAATCATGCGGGGGCAAGCAAAATGGAAACGGGCAAAAGGCTAAAGAGGAAAAGCGGGCTTCCAGAAGGTTATCCAGAACTGAGGCCGGTCGGAATTGCGGCTTGCAAACTCAACGACGCGCCATCCGTTCCCGGGCACGCTCCAGGATTCTCTTCTCCCGGTCGGTCAGGCTGTGGATGCCGTGCTGGGAAATCTTGTCGAGGATGGGGTCCACCTCACGGCTGATGAACTCCTCGGGTGGAATTTCAATCTCAGCCGGCGGCGCAGCGGTCCAGCGTCTCGGACGCGCTGCAACGGCATGTTCCGCCGGCCGATTCCGCCTGCGGAAACCAAGGCGAAAACTCACGGGCACTCCAAGCCCTGCCGAGTATTTGATCCACGCCACACCCGCCATGATGCCGCCCAGATGCGCTGCATGGGCGATGCCGTCGTTGTGCATCAGGATGCCCAACCCGGCCAGACCAATGCTGATCCAGAGCAGTGTGCGGGCCCGCATGGACACGGGGATGATGAAGAAAATGAGCAGGGTCAGCAGGCGGTCCGGATAGAGCGTCGCAAAGGCGGCCACCAGACCAAACGCCCCTGCGGACGCACCCACCACGGCCCCGCCGAAATACTGCGGCAGGAACCACCCGGCGACCATTTGCAGGAGTCCGCCCACCACGCCGCTGGCGAGGTAAAGCTGAAGCATGCGTTTCCCGCCCAGCGCGTCCTCGATGGGCCTGCCAAAAAAATAAATGGTGATCAGGTTGAAGATGAGGTGCATCAGGCCGCCGTGCATGAACTGGAATGTCAGCAACTGCCAGATGAACCCCTGCCTCAGGCCCTCCAGGTGGAGCGCCATGTAATGCGTCACCCTCGCCTCGCCCAGCGACTGCTGCGCGATCACCTGCACCACGAACGCCGCCACGATGCCCGCCATCAACTTCGCGTTGACGGACCAGCCCGAAGTGCCACCGGAAGGATACTCCGGCTCACGCATGTAATGGCGGTCTGCAAGGCCCATGGTTCGATCATCTTAACCCGAACCGCTCCGTTGGCAACGCTTCTCAGAGCCGTCCCAGTTCATCCCTGATGAGCGACACCAGCGGCTTGAACGTGCCTGCGTTGAACTCAAACCGGCATCCGGCGGCCTTGAACAGTTCCGGCAAGGGCCGCGATCCACCCAGCGACAAACCCGCCTTGTAGGCCTCCAACGCCTCCTGACGGCTGCGGCGTGAATTCGCCCACACCTGCAACGCGCCCAGCTGCGCGATGCCATATTCGATGTAGTAGAAAGGATGGAGAAAGATGTGGAGCTGGCGGTGCCAGAGATTGGCCCGGGCCTGCTCGTAACCGCTCCAGTCCACCGTGCCACCAAAACGATCCATCAACGCCACCCAGGCCGCGGTGCGTTCCGCGCGGCTGTGGCCCGGATGCGTGTAAATCCAGTGCTGGAAGGCGTCGATGGTCGCGATCCACGCAAAGATGGTGATGATGCCCTCCAGATGCGTGCGGCGGGCGCGGTTCGCATCATCGCCGGAATAGAATTCCTCGAGGAATTCATTCCCAAGCAGCTCCATGCTCATGGAGGCCACCTCGCAAAATTCAATCGGCGCGTGCCTGTAGGCGTAGATGGATTCCTCCTGCGTCGCCAGCGTGTGGAAGGCGTGTCCCCCTTCATGAAGCATGGTCTCGACATCGCGTTGCAGCCCCACCGCATTCATGAAAATGAACGGCATGCGCGATTCCGCCAGCGTGCTCTGGTAGCCACCCGGCGCCTTGCCCTTGCGATTGGCAAGGTCCAGCAGGCTCAGATCGCGCATCTGCTTGAAGCCGCCCGCCAGCCCGCCATCCAGCTTGTCAAAAATGCGCTGTGTGCGCTCCACCATCTGGTCCACGCCATCGAAGGGCCGCAACGGCGGACGGTTCAAGGGGTCCACGGCGGTGTCCCATGGACGAAGCTGCTCCAGCCCAAGCTGCTTTTTTCTCGCGGTCTGAAGCTCGCGCAACAAAGGCATGACCTCCGATTCCACCGCTGCATGAAAGGCTTCGCAGTCCGCAGGCTTGTAATCGAACCGGCACAACCTGCGGAACGTATAATCACGGTAGTTCGCAAACCCTGCATTCCTGGCAATCTGCTCACGCACCTTGAGCTGGCTCTCGAAGATGGCTTCGATCTTTTCCACCTCCTGAAGTCGGCGGTTGGCCACCAGCTCCCATGCCTCCTTGCGCAGCGCGCGGTCCGGTTCCTCCAGATACCGGCCCATCTGCACCAGGGTTTTTTCCTCGCCCTTGAACTGCACCGTCAGCGAGCCGGTGAGCTTCTGATACTGCTGGCCCAGGCGTGATTCCTCGGTTTCCAGCGCCACGTTCTCGTCGCGGAACAGCTCCACCGCCACGCGTGTGTTGCGGTCGAACACCTCGTAACGCGGCTGCGGCAACTGCCCGCGCAGCGGATGTTCCAGATAGACCTTGTCCAGCTTGAACTGGCGCGGCTTGAGCTGCGGCTCGATGTGCTCGACAAAATGCAGATACGCCTTCTCCGCCTCGGGGCTGTCCGTGTGACACGTCATGGCGATGTAGCGGCGCGACGATTCCTCATCCAGCGCGGCGCTCAGCTCGTTCCAGTCGAGAAGCCAGTCCTCCAGATCCTTCACGGACTGGCAGGCGGAAGCGCGGGCATCCAGCCTGTCGAACAATGGCGCGAGCTGTTCCCAGCTTCCGAGGTCGATGTCCACAGGGACAAAGCGGCGGGGGGTGTGCGGGGGCAGTTTTCCAAACGGCAGCAAATTCATGGCGCGTGACCATAATCGAGCCGCCTGAAATGAAAAACCTGATTTTGATGCGGAGATGTGTTGAGGCACCATTCCCTTTCGCAACAAAAACTTGCATCCGCCACGTGCTTTCACAAACTCTGCATCAATCACGGGGAACCTTGTTCATGGAGACAAGACCGCAGACAACGACGTAACTCATGGCCCGCAAAGCATCCAGCAAACCCGCCGACTCCACCGCCAACCTCGGCTTCGAGGCCAAGCTCTGGCTCGCCGCCGACAAGCTGC
>CAYQCZ010000461.1:0-3892 GCA_964415955.1 uncultured Verrucomicrobiota bacterium
AACGGGCAGTGGCCATCGTGCCAGCATCATCCCCGCCATCTACCTGTCGCAGGTCAGCGAGTTTTCCCTGGTCATCGTGGCGCTGGGTGCCAGCCCCTCGTTCCGTCACATCGGAGAGGATGTGGTGGGAATCGTGAGCTATGCATTTGTGATCGCGGCGGTGGGATCCACGTATCTCGTCGGTAGGGCTGAGGATGTCATGAAGTGGACCAGCCGATGGTTTTCGGACTTCGAGGTGGCGGACCTCGATGAGCACGCCAGTGAAGAATCTCAGGGACGCCAGCCGAGGGTGTTCCTGCTGGGCTTTTCCTGGGCGGCCAGCTCGTTGCTGGAGGAACTCGAAAAGAACTCGCCTGATGTGGTCGAGCAGTTGGGTGTGGTGGATTTCAACCCTGTGGTGGTTGATCGCCTCCGCCAGCGGAACGTGGTGGTGCGCTATGGTGACATCACGCAGCGCGACACGCTGCTCAACGCCGGTGTGGACAAGGCCGAGGTGATCGTGAGCAGCCTGCCGAACACCGTCCTGCGTGGGTCCAGCAACCACCGCATGGTTCACATGCTGCGGGAGGTCAGTCCCAACGCCAGGATCATCGTGCACTCGGAGCTGCTCTCGGATGTGCCAAAACTGTATGCGGCCGGGGCCACTTATGTGACCGTTCCACGCCTTCTCGAAGCCAAGGATCTGGTCAGCGTGATTCATGCGGCGCAGAACAACCTGCTTCACGAAAAGCGCAGCGCACAGGAGGCCGAGCTGCGGGGCCGCAACGAAATCATCCCGTGAACCGATGAGAAAACGATCCTCAAGCCGTTGGAATGAAGCCCTGGCCTGCGCGGTGAAAGCCGCCCGCGCCGCAGGCGCGTTGATGCGCAGGAACGACGGGCGGCCCAAGCGCATCCATTCGCAGACGCAGCATGACATCAAGCTGGAACTGGATGTGCGTTGTCAGAGGCTTGTGGAGCGTCAGTTGCGCGACGGCTTTCCTGACGTGGCGATTCTCGGTGAGGAAGGCGTGCTGGGGGATGTGAATGCTGCCGAGCGATGGGTGGTGGACCCGATTGATGGCACTGTCAATTTCACCTATGGCATACCCCATGCGTGCGTTTCGATCGCGCTGCAAAGAAGGTTGCCAGACGGGACCTTTGAGACGGTGGTTGGGGTTGTTTTTGATCCATTCACGGACGAATTGTGGACCGCGATCAAGGGGCAAAGGGCTCGCTTGAACGGACGTGTGATCCACGTAAGCGGCCGGGCTGCATTGAAGCAAAGCATCATCGCACTTGGATTTGCGAAGGACAAATCGACGCTCAACCACATGCTGCCGGCGTTCAACCGGCTCGTCCACCGTGTGCGCAAGATGCGGATCATGGGCGCGGCGGCTTTGTCGCTGGTCTATGTGGCGTCAGGCCGGATGGATGCCTACGTGGAGTATGGGCTGCGGCTGTGGGACATCGCCGCTGGAGGGTTGATCCTCGAATGTGCCGGGGGCGAGTTCTGGCACCGTCCGGTGAGGGGGGAGCACAAATACGAACTGGTGGCCTCGAACGGGCGGCTGCGCCCGGCGCTCCAGCGCATCTGCCGCCCATCCACAATGAAACGACGTCAGCCCTCGATCTGATAGGCTTTCATCTTGTTGTAAAGCGTCTGACGACCGATGCCCAGGCGCTTGGCTGCACGAAGCTTGTTGCCGCCCGTCTCCTTGAGCGCCTCCAGTATGGCGTTGCGCTCGATGTCCTCCATCAAGGTGAGATTGGGATTGGGTTCGACATCCTCCACCTCGCCGATGGACAGATCCTGAGGCGCAACGAGATGGCCTTCCGCCAGCAGCACGGCGCGTTGGACGGCATTCTGCAACTGGCGCACATTGCCCGGCCATGGGGCGTTGGTCATGGCATCCTCGGCATCCTGTGTGAAGCCGGTGACCGGACGCCCGCCCTGGCTTGCATACCTGGCCAGGAACGCCCGGGCCAGGGGCAGAATGTCTTCGCGCCGTTCCCTCAGCGGCGGCATCTCAATGGTGACCGCGCCGACACGGTAATAGACATCCTCGCGCAGCTTGCCCTCGGCGATGGCCTCCTTGACCTTGCGGTTGGTGGCCGATATCAGACGGCAGTCGATCTTGTAGGAAGTGTGGCCGCCCACGGGCCTGACCTCCTTGTCCTGGAGCACGCGCAACAACTTGCTCTGGGTGTCCACCGGCATCTCGGAGATTTCATCCAGGAAAAGCGTGCCGCCGCCGGCGCGTTTGAACAGGCCGTCACGGTCGGACGTCGCCCCGGTGAACGCCCCCTTCACGGAACCAAACAGCTCCGCCTCGATGAGATCGCGGGGCAGGGCGGCGCAGTTGACCTTGATGAGGGCGCCCTTGCTTCGCGGGCTCAGTGCGTGGATCAAATCCGCCACGATTTCCTTGCCGACACCGCTTTCGCCAACGATCAGGATGGGTGCATCGCTGGGCGCCACCTTCGTCACCGTGTGCACCACTGCGCGTGAAGCCTGGCTCTGAAAAATGGGCGCGTTGCCGCCGCTCATGACGGACAGGGTCTTCCGCAGGAAGCTGGTCTGCTCCTTCAACCCCTTGTGCTCCATGGCGCGCTCGATGACCAGCATGAGCGTTTTGGGATCAATGGGTTTCTCGAGGAAATCGTAGGCACCGCCGCGGATGGCGCCAACCGCGGCATCGATGCTCGCATGGCCCGTCAATACGATGACCTCGGTGCCGGGCCACTTGCGCTTGATCTCAGGCAGGAGGCTCATGCCATCGGCATCCGGCAGTCGCAGATCCAGAAGCACGACATCCGGCTGCCTGCCAGGGAGCGCGTCCCGCAACTCCCCGCCCGAGCCGAGGCCGGTGGTGTTGTATCCTTCGCCTTCGAGGAGCGCCTCCACCATCTCGCGCATCTGCTCCTCGTCATCCACGATCATCACATGGCCACTCATATTCACGTCTGGGTCAGATCCAGATTTGCCTCCGGGAACCGTTCCAGGATGCTTCGTTTGATTCGATCCTCCTCCTCCGGTCTGGCGAGCCGGCGCTGAATCCTGCGCCGCACGGCGTCCAATAGCTCCAGCCAGTCCTCCAGCGGTGGTTCTGCAGTTGCCGCCCAGCAATCAAAACGCTTTTCGCGGGAGAAAAAATGCCATTCCTGACCGATGCGGCGGGCATAGACCTCCAGCTTTTCGCCGGTATCAAGACGCCGCTTCCAACTGATTTCAGCTTTCGCGCCCATGATTCAAACGGTTTCAGGGCGGTCCACGCTGGCCACGGCCATGGCGGCAATGCCCTCGCTGCGTCCGATGAATCCCAGATGTTCATTGGTCGTGGCCTTGATGCCGACACGGTCCGGACCGATGTTCAGGGCATTGGCGATGTTGTGTTTCATGGCTTCCGCATGGGGCATCACCTTGGGTTCCTGGGCGATGATGGTGGCGTCAATGTTGACGATGCGGGCATTGTGGAGCGTGGCCTGCCGTGCGGCTTCCTCCAGAAATATCCTGCTGGGCGCATTGCGCCACCGCGGGTCCGTGTTTGGGAAGAAGGTGCCTATGTCGCCCTTGCCCAGCGCCCCCAGAACGGCATCGCAGATGGCGTGCATCAACACATCCGCATCCGAGTGGCCGTCCAGGCCCAGCGTGTGAGGGATGTGCACCCCCCCGAGGACCAGCTTGCGCTCGTGCATCAGCCGGTGGACGTCGTATCCGATGCCAACAAAAATCATGGTGTGGAATATATCGGCGAATAAGGGTCAACCAAGCAAATACTTGATTCCCACATGGTTCAACGCGGGCATGTTTCAGCGATCGCATCGCCCATCACTTCCACCATGCGCCGCAGCTGTTTTCCAGTGGTGCAATAGGGAGGCATGATCACCAGGACGTTTCCAATCGGGCGTG
>CAYQCZ010000462.1:0-3876 GCA_964415955.1 uncultured Verrucomicrobiota bacterium
CGAATTCATCACCCGCCGGATGACGTCCAAGTCCGCGTCGCAAACAGGACAATGAAGACCACCGCGCATTCACCTCATCAGTTCACGCTGTATGCCAGCCTCCTGGCATTGGGTGCGCTGGGCAGCCAGTTCGTGTGGATGCGGCATGTCTGGGACAGCCTGGCCCTGCGCGAGGTGACGGCATCCGGCCCGGAGAATGAGCATCTGGACGGCTTGCACAGCGCCATTGGCTTTGTGCAGGAAGGCCTGTTCTATTCCACGGCGGGCTTTGTCTTTGCCCTGCTGGGGCTCGTCTGCTGGTCTGTGGCGCGATGGCGCAAGGAACCCGGCGGGCGCAACATTCCGCTGGTGCTGCTTCTGGCCTACCTGGCTGTTCTGGCAGTGCGGCTGTAGCTCCAGCACTCAAGTTACAAAGCAAAAGGACCGCCGTGATGGCGGTCCTTTGTGTTTTTGGAAGGTTGATGCTTTGCGCGGCTTATTCGCCGGCCTTTTCGCCCACCTGATAGCGGACGAAGCGGCGCACGGTGATGTCATCCCCGAGCTGCTTGGCCACCTTGGCGACCTGTTCGCGGACGGTGATCTCGCCATTGGCCTTCACGAAGCCCTGCTCCAGCAGGCAGTTGGTCTGGAAATATTTGTTGAGCTTGCCCTCGACGATCTTGGCGATGGCCTGTGCGGGTTTGCCCACGGCCTGGCCTTCGGCGATTTCCCTTTCCTTGGCAATGATCGCCGGGTCCACATGCTCGCGGGAAACCGAGACGGGACTGGCCGCAGCGATCTGGAGGGTGATGTCGCGCACCAGTTGCTTGAAGTCCTCGGACTGCGTGGTTTCCTGCTTGCCCGCGCCCACCTCCACCAGCACGCCCACCTTGGCGCCGGTGTGGATGTAGGCCGCAACGAGGCCGTTCCCGGCCACTTCGATGCGCTCGAAGCGCGGAATCTTGATGGTCTCGCGGATGCGGGTGTAGGCCTCGACACGGTCGGCTTCGAGGTCCACCTTGGGATCGGCGGACAGCTTCCTGGCGACGTTGTCCGCGAACTCGCGGAAGGAATCGTTCTTGGCGACGAAGTCCGTCTCGCAGTTCACCTCGACGATGACGCCGACCCTGCCTCCGGCGTTGATGCACTGGGCGATGACGCCCTCGCGGGCATCGCGTGAGCTGCGGGTTTCGCCCTTGACCTTGCTCTGCTTGCGCAGGAGGTCCACGGCGGCCTGAAGGTCGCCCTGGGTTTCGACGAGGGCCTTTTTGCAATCCATGAAGCCCGATCCGGTGATTTCGCGGAGCTGGGCGATTACTGCGGTGGTGATTTCAGCCATAACTATTCTGGGTTTAAGTGCGTGTGGTTGCCTTGGTCATGGACCGGCGTCAACGGACATCCGATGAACCGGCCTCCGGGGTTCAGGCAGGTGTGGCGGCGGCTTCGGCTGGTGCTGCGGCTTCGGCCGGAGCGGGTTGGGCGGCCTCGGCAGCGGCAGCGGCGGCCTCGGTCTTGGCCTTGCGGCCGTATTTGGCCTCGTATTCCGCCTTCGCCTCGGTCAGCACCTTGGCGATCGTGCCGATCAGCAGGCGCACGGAACGGATGGCGTCGTCGTTGCCGGCGACCGGGTAGTCCACCAGTGTGGGGTCGGCGTTGGTGTCCGTGATGGCCACCAGCGGAATCTTCAGGCGTCGGGCTTCAGCCACGGCATTGTGCTCGCGCTTCACATCCACCACAAACATGGCGTCCGGAACCTTGTCCACGTCCAGGATGCCGCCGATGTTCTTCTGGATGCGGGCGGCCTCACGGCGCAGGGAGGACTGTTCCTGCTTGACGTAGTTGTTGATGGAGCCGTCCTCCTCCATCTTCTGGATTTCCTTCAGCCGCTTGATGGAGCGGCGGATGGTTTTCAAATTGGTGAGCGTGCCACCCAGCCAGCGCTCGGTGACGAAGGGCTGGCCGCAACTGGTGGCGGCTTCCTTGACGGCCTGCTGGGCCTGCTTCTTGGTGCCGACGAACAGCACGGTGCCGCCGTTGCGGACGATGCCGGCCAGGTAGTCGCAGGCTGCTTCGAGCTGCTTCGCCGTCTGGCTGAGGTCAATGATGTGGATGCCGTTGCGCTGGTCGAAGATGAAGGGCTTCATCTTGGGATTCCAGCGGCGGGTCTGGTGCCCGAAATGGACACCGGCTTCGAGGAGTTCTTTAACGCCAATACCAGTCATACTTTCCTGTGGTTGAGAATCCGCCTTCTGGTCGGATCATCCCGCGGAACACGGGATTATTGTTCGGTGTTGTTGCGGCCGTCCCCTCCACACGGAAGGGCGCTTTTCAGGCCGTTTTCCCATGTTTGAAGCGGATTTGCCCCAAACAAAGGGCGCGCAAAGTAGCAAGGCGCATCGGGCCGGGCAACAGCTAATTCCATGGAAAACAGGGCTGAAGTTTCAAGCTGGACCAGCCTTTAATCGTTAATTGACCGGTGATTTGACCGGCAAATGCTTCGTGACCGCCCCTTCGAAAGGTGTCCAAACACCTGTCCTGACACCGGCATTGCGCAGGCCCCGCCCTGTCCATTCATTGCACGTATTGATGGGGCCGTAATGTCCTCCAGCCTCGAAGAATGCGTCGTTGTCCCCGTATCCCGCAGCCTTGATGCGGACAGGTCTCTCATCGGGACCGGGCTTGAAGGACTGTCTGACATGATCCACCAGCAGGCGATACTGCTCCTCAGTCACCATCACACGTCGGCAGTAACGTCCCACTGCGGGAGGTGATTCCAGCCATGTCACATGCATGGCGGCCTCGCCATCGAGCACCAAGGCGTTCAGCGCAACCTTGAAGGTCAAATCCCGCCACTCCGGGACATCCAGGAAAAAGCCCCTGTCCCCCCAGCCAAACGCCATGTGCGACACGTGAACGGATGTGGGATTCTCCGTGGCGCGGTTGTTCGTCGGGCTCTCCATGGGGGATGGTCCCAGCCATGCCAGCCAGTTCATGGCTTCGTGGCGCACGGGAAAAACAAGGTCGGTGTGAACGCCATTGGACCACACGAAGATTTCCACGCCTGTGGCAGGTTCTTGAAAACTGCGATTGGCCGGAATACTTCCCAGTCCCCAGGCGGCCAGCAGATAGAGGACGACTGGTGAAACCACCAGCAGCAGAAGCAGCACCGCCTTGAATATCCACAGCCGCAGTTTGGACCGCGCCCCCGCCCGGTGCATCGAGCCCGTTTTCATGTGGCCAGCATCACGGGCGTTTGTTCTTCTTCACCGCCTTTTCCAGCGGGAATTCGGGCGAATCCACACGCGCCTCCTTCATGATCCTCTGGATGCGCTGCACCACGTCCGGATGCGCGGCGGCCACATCTTTCGTTTCACCGATGTCCGATGCCAGGTCGAAGAGCTGGACGGGCTTGTCCACGGCGGCGCGGTGGGCCTTCCAGTTCCCCATGCGCACGGCCTGTGCGCCGTTGTATTCCCAGTAGAGGTAATCGTGCTGTTTCTGCCGCTCCGGCTGCCCCAGCAACGTGGGCAGGATGGAAATGCCGTCCAAACCCTGCGGCGCGGGAACGCCCGCAATCTCCGCGAAGGTGGGAAACATGTCCCAGAACGCGCTGACCAGCCCGCTGGTCGTTCCGGCGGGAATCTTCCCCGGCCAGCGCGCGATGAACGGCTCGCGGATGCCGCCGTCCCACAGGGTGAACTTCAGGTCGCGCAACGGCCCGTTGCTGTCGAAGAACACCGGATCCTGTCCTCCGGCGGTGATGGGGCCGTTGTCGCTGGAGAACATCACCAGGGTGTTCTGCGAAAGCTTCAATTCCTCCAGCAGGTCCAGCAAACGGCCCACGTCGCGGTCCATGCGGGTGATCATCGCCGCACGCGCCGCGCGTGGCTCCGGTTG
>CAYQCZ010000463.1:0-3873 GCA_964415955.1 uncultured Verrucomicrobiota bacterium
CGACGACAACCTCCGTCGTATCCGACTTCCCGATACGGGCATCTGGCGCGCGCTCTACCCCTTCCAGCGGGACGGAGCACGCTCCGCCATCAACAAGATCAAGAAATTCCACGGCTGCATCCTCGCCGACAGCGTCGGCTTGGGCAAAACCGACACCGCGCTGGCCGTCATCAAATACTTTGAGCTCCGCAACGAACGCGTGTTGGTCCTTTGCCCGAAGAAACTCACCCGCAACTGGACCATCTACAAGAACCCGAGCGGCCTGAATCCGTTCTCTGAGGACAAGTTCCGCTACGACGTCCTCCACCACACGGATCTCTCGCGCGAGTCCGGCACGGTCAATGGCCTCCATTTGGACTCCCTGAACTGGGGCGCTTATGACCTCGTCGTCATTGATGAGTCCCACAACTTCCGCAACAACAAGCTCGCCACCCAGCGCCCCGGCGAACCGGAAAAGCGCAGCCGCTACCAGCGATTGATGGAAGACATCATCTCCGCCGGTGTGAAGACCAAGGTGCTGCTCCTTTCCGCCACGCCGGTGAACAATCAGTTGGCCGACCTCCGCAACCAGATTTCCTTCATCGCGGGCGGCGACGTGGCCCGCGACGAAGTGGCCGATGCCGCCTTCGCTGAAAGGCTGAACATCCCATCTGTCCGCGATACGTCCCGCCAGGCGCAGACTCATTTTACCAACTGGGCCAAGCAACCACCTGGCAAGCGCAAGACCCGCGATCTCATCGCGGCCATCGGCGGCGATTTCTTTAAGCTGCTCGATGGCTTGAGCATCGCCCGGTCGCGCAGCCAGATCGCCACTTACTATGCGGGCGAAATGAAGAAGCTGGGTGGCTTCCCCCGCCGCCCCCCGCCCAAGGCCATTCACGCGCCGATTGACCTGGAGCAGCGTTACCTGTCCTTCGAGCAGCTCGACGCCGAGATCAGCGCGCTCCGCCTCGCGCTGTATCATCCCACCAGTTTCCTGCGCGACGATTTGCCCGAACCGGTCCGCAATGCTTACGACAACAAGATTCTCGGCGGGTTCACCCAGGAAGGCCGTGAACGCATCCTCATCGCCATGATGAAGGTCAATTTCCTCAAGCGGCTGGAAAGTTCCGTGGATTCCTTCCGCCTCACACTCCAGCGCACCATTGACAAGATTGACCGGCTCGAGGAACGCATCACCGCCTTCGAAAAGCATCTCGATGCGAATCCCGAGATCGAATACGACACCCTGACCCCGGATCAGTTCGAAGACCCGGACTTCGATCAGGAGGAGTTCACCATCGGCGGGCGGCGGCGCATCCACCTTGCCCATCTCAAACTGCCCGAGTGGCTCAAGGCTGTGCGCAACGACCGCACGCAACTTCAATTCCTCGTCGAGAAGACCCAATCGGTGACGGCCAAACGCGATGGCAAGCTCGCCGAGTTGAAGCGCTTCATCGAGGCCAAAGTCCGTCAGCCCACCACCAACCGCGACGGCAAGGCCAACCGCAAGGTTCTCGTCTTCACCGCCTTTGCCGACACCGCCCGCTACCTCTACGCCAACCTCGAATCGTGGGCGCGCAAGGAACTCAAGATTCACACCGCTCTCGTCTGCGGCGATGGCGGCAACGAAGCCTCCCTGGGTCGCACCGACTACGACGACATTCTCACCAATTTCTCGCCCCTCGCCAAACGTCGCGCCGACCAGATGGGCCGCTTCCAGAATCAAAAGGAGGAAATTGACCTGCTCATCGCCACGGACTGCATCAGCGAAGGCCAGAACCTTCAGGACTGCGACCTCCTGATCAATTACGACATCCACTGGAATCCTGTACGCATCATCCAGCGCTTTGGCCGCATTGACCGTATCGGCTCGCGCAATGACTCCGTGCAGTTGGTCAATTTCTGGCCCGTCGCCGACCTCGACCACTATCTCGGCGTGAAGCTGCGCGTTGAGGCGCGCATGGCGCTGGTGGACCTTGCGGCCACGCAGACCGACAACCTGCTCGACCCCGGTCAGCTCGAAGACCTCATCAAGGAAGACCTGCTGTTCCGCGACCGCCAGCTCAAACGCTTCAAGGACGAGATTCTCGATCTGGAGGACCTCGACGACTCGGTTTCGCTGACGGATTTCTCCCTCGATGAATTCCGTCTCGACCTGTTGCGCTACTTGGAAGCCAATCGCGAAGCACTGGAGGAAGCGGGCGAAGGCGTTTACGCCGTTGTGCCGCCCAAAGCCGAGCTGTTCGTGAAGGCCCAGCCCGGCGCGCTCTTTTTGCTCCGCCATCGCATTCCGGCTCACAAGTCTTCTGACGCCAGCGCCAAGCCGGCGGATTCCAGCCATCTCAATCCGCTCTCGCCTTACTTCCTCGTTTACGTCCACGACGACGGCACGGTGCGCTTCAGTTTCGCGCAGCCCAAGGAATCCATGCTCCTGCTGCGCGACCTCGCCGCCGACGAACCGGCGGCTTTCGAGAAGCTCTGCGACCTCTTTGACCAGCGCACCAAGGACGGCGCGGACATGAGCCTCTACCACGGACTGCTCACCAAGGCGCTCGCCTCCATCGAACACACGTTTCAACGGCGGGCTGCCTCCAGCCTGCTTTCCAGCCGCAGCGCGGTCTTGCCGGTGGCAGGGGAGTCGCCCAAATCCGCAGGAGATGACTTCGATCTGGTAACCTGGATGATCATCCTCGCTCCATGAACAAAACCCTCGAAACGCTGATTCTGACCCTGCGCGACCAGAAGGTCCTGTTGGATGCCGACCTCGCCGCCATCTATGGCGTGCCGACCAAAGCCCTGAACCAGGCCGTCAAACGCAATGCCGATCGCTTCCCGGAGGATTTTTGTTTCCAACTGGACCGAACAGAATGGCAGGACTTGAAGCGGTCGCAAATGGTGACCACATCTACGCAAGCATCGCAAAGCCAGGCTGATGCAACTTTAAGGTCACAATCTGTGACCTTAAAGGCGGGACGCGGACAGCACCGAAAATACCTCCCCTACGCCTTCACCGAGCATGGCGCCCTCATGGCCGCCAACGTCCTCAACAGCCCGGAGGCGGTAAAAATGAGCGTGTATGTCGTCCGCGCCTTCATCAAGCAGCGCCAATTGCTCATGGCGCAGGCGGATGTGCTGAAAAAACTCGCCCGGATGGATGCCAAGCTCATCCAGCACGACGATGCCCTCCGCACCATCTGGCGCGAACTCCAACCGCTGCTCAACCCGCCCCCGTCACCCCCCAAACGCCAGATCGGCTTTCACCAAAAGTAGCCATGCCTGACCTCCGTGACTCCATCAAGACAAGCCTGGCTGCCTTTGCCGGTCAGCCGCTCCACTCTGCTGCCACCAACCTGCTTGCCACGCTCGGTTACAAGTCAGATCGCACCGTCAATCTGGGCAGTTCCGCCCCAGCCACCTTTCTCGACTTCGTCCGCTCCCACGCCACCAACAGCGGTTTCAACGAGACGAAAGCCCTCTTTACCGATTGGAAATCTGCCGACCTCCTGTTCCAGCTCACCGACGACGAACTCTCCGGTCACCAGAGCTTGTTCAAGGAAACCGCCGTCAATCCCGGCCTACTTCGCTCGTATCTTTTCTTTGCCATCGAACTGACCGGTGACGCCTACGCGCGAGGCAAACTCACCGGCATCGCCCGCCAGATCAACCGCGTCTTTCCCATGCCCGTCATGGTGCTGATCAAGCACCTGGCGGACAAGAAGCCCGTCCTCTCCATTGCCGTCATCAATCGCCGCCAGAGCAAACGCGACGCGGCCAAGGACGTTCTCGGCAAGGTCACCATCATTCGCGACATCTCGCTCACCGAACCTCACCGCGGCCACCTCGACATCCTCGCCTCCTTCGCCGTCCCGAACCTGGTCCATCCGCAGCGGC
>CAYQCZ010000464.1:0-3869 GCA_964415955.1 uncultured Verrucomicrobiota bacterium
GCCTGCCATCCCCATCCACAAAACGCTACATCATTTATGGAAACGCTCTAAGAAAAGACGAAGAAGGCTCCGCCTCGTCATTCTCTTGTCACTCTTGGGCCTGTTCCTCTGGCTGCTATGGACGGCTTTGACAGTTATGAGTGAAGTCCGCACCAAAGTGCGACATGCACAGGCTCAGATGGAAATCGCACAGCTCCTGAACGCAACAGCCGCATACATCACCGAGTATAAGCGCGTGCCTGCCTCTTGTGCGGTAAATGAAAATGCACAAGTCGATCATGTCTTTGGATTGCAAACACCCATCACTGGAAGTCCCAGTTCATATCTGAAATCGCGGTCCAGCCCGGACAATTCAGAAATCATGTCGGTGTTGATGTCCCTTGACCGTTTCCGGGATGGAAGCCCAACACCCAACGCCACCTGTTCTTTGAACCCCCGGCAGATAATGTTCATGGACACCAAGCAGGTGAATGGCCCCAGGCCGGGCGTGGATGAACACGGTTCATTTCGCGATCCATGGGGTGTGCAATATGTCATGACCGTCGATTGCAACAATGACGGCATGTGCGACGACCCGCTTTATGGCAAAATCCCGGGAAGGATTTTCATCTGGTCATGCGGGCCAGACGGCAAGGCAGACTTGAACACCAGAACGAACGAAGGCGTGAATGCGGACAACGTCCTTCTGCCTCGCTGAGTTATGCCAACTGCCGATGAATTCCCGTAGAATTTCCGACCCGCCGCACGTCGTCTCCCTCTCCCCTTGCGGAGCAAGGGGAGAGGGGCAGGGGTGAGGGGTTGGCTACGAAGTCACGGGCGGCCGCACCCCTCATCCGGCCTTCCGCCTCCGCCAAAGGCTACGGCGGACAAGTCGGCCACCTTCTCCCCTCGCTGCGCGAAGGGGGAAGGATTGCGTCGCCATCCCGATTCCACCGGATTTTTCAGTCATTGGTATTACTCGCCGTTTCACCCAAAGGCCTGCTCCAGCAGACGCGCCTGCTCGATCTTGTGGCTGTTGTGCGAACCGGTCGCCGGGCTGGCTGAAGCCGGACGTGACACCAGGCTGAAGGGAAAACGTCCGCACAAGGTTTCGCCAAAGCGGATGCGCAGCGATCGCCACGCGCCCATGTTTTCCGGCTCGTCCTGCACCCACACGGCGGGTGTGCCGTTCTTGTAGGGCTTGAGCGCGGCGGCCACGGTCTTCTCACTCAGCGGATAGAGCTGCTCGAACCGCAGGATGGCGACGTCATTGCGTTTGAGTTCCTCACGGCGCGCAGTCAGTTCGTAATACACCTTGCCGCTGCACAGCAGGATGCGTTTGACCTTCTTCACATCGCGTTTGCCTTCATCCGGCAGGATGCGCTGGAAAGGTCCGTGCGCGAGATCGTCGAGGCTCGACACCACTTTCGGATGGCGCAGCAGGCTCTTGGGCGTCATGACGACGAGCGGCTTGCGCCATGGACGGATCAACTGCCGTCGCAACGCATGGAACAACTGCGCGGGTGTGGTGGGCTGGACGATCTGGATGTTGTCCTCCGCGGCCAGCATGAGAAACCGTTCAATCCGCGCGCTGGAATGTTCCGGCCCCTGGCCCTCGAAGCCATGCGGCAGCAGCATGACCAGGCCGCTCAGGCGACGCCACTTGTCCTCCGCGCTGGTGATGAACTGGTCGATGATCACCTGCGCCACATTCACAAAGTCACCGAACTGCGCCTCCCAGATGACAAGGCCATCGGGACAATCGAGGCTGTAACCATACTCAAAACCCAGCACGCCGGGTTCGGACAACGGGCTGTTGAAGATTTCCACGGGCGCCTGGTTCTTTGCGAGATTCTGCAAGGGAATGTAGGCCAGGCCATCCTCGTAGTCGCACAACGCCGCGTGCCGGTGGCTGAACGTGCCACGGCGGCAATCCTGCCCGGACAGACGGATGCGATGTCCCTCCACGGCGAGCGTGCCAAAGGCCAGGGCCTCGGCGCTGGCCCAGTCCAGCGGCTGCTTCCCCTCCGCCATGAGACGGCGTTGCTCCAGCATCTTGGAGAGCTTCGGATGCACTTTCACATATTCCGGCACCTCGGTCTTGGTGCGGAGCAGGCGCATCAACTCCTTCTTTGCCACACCGGTGTCCACCTCGGGCGTGCTGGCATCCGGGCCGCCCTGGAACTGGTTGCGCCGCCACACACCCACCGCATATTCGGCGGATTTCTTGTAATTCTGGCTGCGCGCCTCGCTGAGGGCATGTTCCAGGCGGGCGTGGCGTTCCTCGGCGATCTTGTCCGCCTCCTCGCGGGTGACTCCGCCCAGTTGCAGCAGGTGGTCGAGATATCCTTCACGCACGGTTTTGCGGCGTTCGATGGCGCGATACAACACGGGCTGGGTGAAGGAGGGTTCATCCGTCTCGTTGTGGCCCCAGCGGCGGTAGCCGTGCATGTCGATCACGACGTCGCGCTTGAAGGCGTGGCGGAAATCCATGGCGATCTGCACACACATGGCCACGGCCTCGGGATCCTCACCATTCACATGGAATATCGGAATCTGGAGCATCTTGGCCACATCCGTGGAATACCTCGTGGAGCGCGCCTCGATGGGCGAACTGGTGAAACCGATCTGGTTGTTGACGATCACATGCAACGTGCCGCCCACGGAGTAACCGGCCAGCTCGCTCAGGTTGAGCGTCTCCTGGACAATGCCCTGCCCGGCGAATGCCGCATCGCCGTGGATCAGCAATGCCATGCATTTCTCCTGATGCCGGTCGTCCACGCGGTCCTGCTTGGCGCGCACGCGACCCAGCACCACAGGATTCACGAACTCAAGATGGCTGGGGTTGAAGCAGAGCGAGAGATGCACACGCTCACCCGCGGCCGTCTGCCAGTCGCTGCTGTAGCCGAGGTGGTATTTCACATCGCCACGCCCTTCATACTCGGCGGCATCCTTGTCCTCGAATTCGCGGAAGATGTCGCGCGGACTCTTGCCCATGATGTTGGAGAGCACGTTGAGGCGCCCACGGTGCGCCATGCCCAGCACGATTTCCTTCACGCCCTGCGCCCCAGCTTTCTCGATGGCCAGATCGAGCAGCGGAATCAGGCTCTCGCAGCCCTCGAGGGAGAAGCTTTTCGCGCCGATGAACTTCTTGCGGATGAACTCCTCGAACATGGTGGCATCGGTCAGGCGCGTGAGGATGCGCAACTGTTCCTCGCGCTTGAGCTTCATGCGGTTTTCCGTGGACTCCATGCGTTGCTGGAGCCAGCGGCGCACCGAGACGTCGTCGATGTGCATGTATTCGACGCCGATGGAGCGGCAGTAGGTGTTGCGCAGCCGTTCGATCAATCCCCGCACGGTCAGGCTGCCCTGGAAGAAGGCGTTTTCGCAGGTCACCCCGCACTCCATGTCCGCCTCGGTCAATCCGACGGTGGCCGGGTCCAGATCGTGCGGCTGCGGACGTGGCAATCCCAGCGGATCGATGGCTGCGGCCATGTGTCCGCGGACCCGGTGGTTGCGGATGAGCTGGTTGATGTGGTCCTGGAGAACGGCGATCCGCTGGGGGTCCGAGCAGGGCGGCAATGCGCCGGTGGCAGCGGGTGGATTGAAAAGGCTGGCGGGCCGGAAGGAGGGCCCGTCGCGATAGGTGCCGGCGGGTTCGCCGTTAGCAAACTGTTTGAAGTAGGCGCGCCAGTCCTCCGACACAGACGAGGGATCGCGCAGGAAATCGGCATACAAACCCTCGACGAATGCGAGGTTGTGGCTTCCTGTATCAACCGGGTTCAGGCTCATAAAGTGTGTGTTTCCGGGGTCGCAGTCAGAGGTGATGTGAAACCAGACGCATCTGGAGCCGCGACGTCGGAGCATCGTAACGCCCGCCGTGGTCACCG
>CAYQCZ010000465.1:0-2269 GCA_964415955.1 uncultured Verrucomicrobiota bacterium
GGAGTTCTCTTCGGCGGCTTCAGCAGGCGCCTGGCATGGCCAAAAGCGCTCATCCTGAGCAGTGCAATCTACGCATTTTTGCATTTTTTTGAACGCGCCCATCACGTGGGGCCGGTGGATTGGGCAAGCGGTCTTGCGTTGCTTCCGCGCATGTTGCGTGGTTTTGGTGATCTTCAGGCGCTGGTGCCGGGGTTTTTCAATTTGTGTGTCGCGGGCTGCCTGCTGGGGCTGGCGTATCAGCGGACGGGGAATTTGTGGTTTTCGATCGGCCTGCACGCCGGCTGGATTTTCTGGCTGAAATCCTACGCGTTTCTGACAAGTGCACCGGCGGACGCGCCCGTCTGGCTTTGGGGCTCGGGCAAATTGACGGATGGGTGGCTGTGCTTGGTGGTCCTCATGGCGCTCCACCCGCTGGTCCACCGGTTGAGAGCCGGTGGGAAGGAGCCCGGGGCATGACGCGCTCGCTGGCAGGGTTTGCCGAGGCCGCCCTAGGGCTTGTTTACCCGGAGGCGTGCCAGTTCTGCGGTCTCCACCGCGCCACCGCCCGTGATGGTTATGTCTGCCCGACCTGCTGGACGAAGGAAGGGGGCGTGCGGTTTATCCGGCCTCCATTCTGCGAACGATGCGGACTCCCATTTGAGGGGGACATTACAAACAGCTTCGAGTGCTCCAACTGCCGCGAAATGGAGCTTCACTTCAGCCGGGCCCGTGCGGCCGTCGAAGCCCGCGGACTGGTGCTGGATGCCATCCATCGTTACAAGTATCAACGAGCCCTCTGGGTGGAGCCGTTTCTGGGCGAACTGCTGCGCGTGGCGGCATCCGAGGATTTGAGGAGCGGCGGGTGGAACCTGTTGATTCCAGTGCCTTTGCACCCGGCAAGGGAACGGGAGCGCGAATTCAACCAGTCCGCGCGCCTTGGCGGTGCCCTGGCCCGTCTGACAGGGCTGAAGCTGCGGTCCGATCTGCTCAAACGGGTGGTTCCGACGCGCACCCAGACCTTGTTGAGCCGGCGTGAACGGACGGAAAACATGCGGCACGCGTTTGCACCCGCATGTGGAGAACGTCTCGACGGCGCCCGGGTGGTTCTGATAGACGATGTGTTCACGACAGGTGCCACCACCAGTGCCTGCGCGCAGGTGCTGCGTGAACTTGGTGCGGAAGAAGTGTGTGTCTGGACGGTGGCGAGAGGACTCTGACGACAATTGAATCATGGCGACGACTCATCATACCCGAAAAACGCTCGGCCTGGAAACTGTGGAACCGGCTGTCACCCCGCCGCCCTCGGGGGGAAGCGAAACCACTTTCGTCAAAAAGCCAAAAATTGGTTCCGGCCTGTCCAAAAAGAAGGAGATACCTGAGGGCCTTTGGACAAAGTGTCCAAAATGCAGCAGGATGATCTACGACAAGGAACTGGATGCCAACCTCAAGGTCTGTCACCAGTGCCAGCATCATTTTCCCATCGGCGCACGGGAGCGCATCCATTCTCTCGTGGAGACCTGCACCTTCGAGGAAATGGATGCGGACATGGAGAGTGTGGATGCCCTGAATTTCACGGGTGTGGGTTCCTACACCTCCAAACTTGAGGCCTACAAGAAGTCCACCGGACTCAAGGATGCTGTCATTACCGGAATCGGGAAGATTGGCGGCTGTAAATCCGGGCTCGGTGTCATGGATTTCAGCTTTTTGGGTGGTTCGATGGGCGTAGTGGTCGGCGAGAAACTGACACGGATGATCGAGGCTTGCACGAATCGGGGCCTGCCGGTGGTCATTATCTCCACCAGCGGAGGGGCGCGCATGTATGAAGGCATGTTCAGCCTCATGCAGATGGCCAAGACCTGCGGCGCCCTTGCCCGCCATGCCGAGAGCAGGCTGCCCTATATCAGTGTCCTGACGCATCCCACCACAGCAGGTGTCATGGCCAGTTATGCCAGTGTGGGTGATCTCATTCTTTCAGAGCCCAGGGCGATGATTGGTTTTGCCGGCCCCAGAGTGATCAAGGACACCACCCAGCAGGAGCTTCCCCCCGGTTTCCAGACGGCGGAATTCCTCCTGGACCGGGGCTTGATCGATGCGATTGTGCCCCGCAAGGAAATGCGGGAGCGCCTTGCTGATTATCTCGACTATCTCACCACCGGCATGCGTGCCATGGCCTCCAGGGGGTGAGGGCCTCCGCAAGCGGCATGTGTCCTTCTCCTGATGAGGTGCGCCCCGCGCGTTTGATCATCAGGCCGGGATGGATCTCGTCCAGACGAAAGCTGGATTTATTTTG
>CAYQCZ010000465.1:2279-3843 GCA_964415955.1 uncultured Verrucomicrobiota bacterium
ACATGAACAAATCATCCTTTCTGCACTCCCTCACACTGGCCGCTCTCGTTGCGGCCGTTCCTGTCACCCTTCCCGCCAAGGGCGCTGGCATGGACCTCGTGCGGCAGTTGAATGAGGCGTTCGTTGGCGTATCCGATCAGGCCTCCGCGTCCGTAGTGGTGGTGCGGGTGGCGCCCAAGCCCGGGCAGACCCGTTTCGGCATGGATGAGGACAATCCGTTTTACGAGTATTTCCGCCGCTTTTTTGAGGAGCAGCAACCCGAACGACAACCTCGAAGGCAGCAACGCCAGCGGGAGCCTCAGTTCAGCGGGCAGGGATCGGGCTTCATTGTCCGCGAGGATGGCTACATCATCACCAACGGCCATGTCGTGGAGAACGCCGAGAAAGTGAAGGTGAAGCTCAAGAACGGACGGGAATATGACGCGGTGGTCCGTGGGATTGACACCCAGTCGGACATTGCCGTTCTGAAGGTCGATGCCACGGGGCTGCCCGTGTCCAAACTCGGTGATTCCTCGAAGGTAAGAGTGGGGGAATTCGCGATTGCGATCGGCGCGCCGTTCGATCTCGATTACACCGTGACGATTGGCCACGTGAGCGCCAAGGGGCGATCACGGATCATTCCGGATCCTTCCATGGACCAGGATTTCATCCAGACGGACGCCAGCATCAACCCCGGCAACAGTGGCGGCCCCTTGATCAACATCAACGGGGAGGTGATCGGCATCAACACCATGATCCGCGGCATGAACACGGGCATCGGCTTCTCCGTCCCCATCAACCTGGCACGTGAGGTGGCGGACAAGATCATCGCCGAGGGCAGGTTTGTGCGTGCATGGCTCGGGGTTTCCATCACCGCACTCAGCGATTTTCCCGAAATGCAGGAAATGGCCGGAAACGTCAAGGAAGGCGTGGTCGTGCGCACCCTGGTTCCAGAAGGGCCGGCCGCTAAATCGGAACTCAAACCCTCGGATATCATCACCACGGTGGATGGCCGCAAGGTCACCACGGCGCAGGAGTTGAAGAACGAGATCCGCTCCAAGCCCCTTGGGAAGGATGTGACGCTGGACGTGGTGCGCGGTGGCAAGACCATGAAGATCAAGGTGAAACCCGAGGCATGGCCCGAGGAGGACGCGCCTGTCAGCAACCGTGGTTCATCGAGGCCGGGTGAAGGAGCGCAGGGGCTTGGTTTTGGCGTAAAGCCCCTTGCTGGTGATATGGCGGATCAACTCGGACTCAAACCCAATTCCGGCGTGGTGGTGTCCCATGTGGAACGCGGAAGCGTGGCCGAAGAGGCTGGAATCAGGCCGGGGGACGTGATCACCGAGATCAACCGCAAACCAGTGAAGAATTTGCGTGAATTCGTTGAGGCGGTGAAAACTGCCGACATCAAAAAGGGTGTCATCATAAACTTCATCAGCGGTGGCGTGGCCAAGTTCGAAGTCCTGAAAGACAAGGGCGAATAGTTTGCTTTCCCCACCCACAGACTGGCGAGCGGCCCCTCCCAGTCTGCCACTAGAGCGTTTCCATAAATGATGTAGCGTTTTGTGGATGGGGATGGCAGGCT
>CAYQCZ010000466.1:0-3836 GCA_964415955.1 uncultured Verrucomicrobiota bacterium
GGCCACAGCCAAAATCCCCAGCCGCAGCACTCCTTGCCATTTTCAGACAGGCTCTGAGAAACGGCCGTTGTCGGTCGGTTGCGGGCGAAGGGCTATTCGATGAGGTCGTTCTTCGACCTCACCTTTTGTTCCATCAGCTTGATGATGGGCAGGGCGCGGGCGATGGCGTTGTTTTCAGTCTGGCCGGGGAAACGCTCCATTTCCATGCGCACCACGGCGGCGATGTCCCCGTTGCGGTCACGCAGGGGCAGGGAGACGGTCACGGTGGATTTGGTCCGTCCGTAAGCATAGGCCTTGCCAGTGAGAATCTCCTGGTAACCATCGATGGCCTTGAGGCCCACGTCCTCCTTTCTGTTGCTGGCGATGACCTCCAGATTCTGATCTTTCTGCATGGAGGAGTAGAGGCGGAGACCGATGATGCGCGGATAACGTTTCATGCAGTCATCAATCAATGTCTGGGCCAGCGGCACCCTTGGTGTGTATGTCATCCTCAAATCAGCGAAATAGGTCACCGAGTCGCTCTTGGTCCAGAATCCGATCTTTCCGGGGGGCAGCAGATCGGAGTCGTCGCTGAGGGCCAGCACCTGGTTGCCGTTCAAATGGGCAAGAATCTTGTTCCCTGTGCTGGCCACCTTCATTTCATGCCACTCGCCGGAAGGTATCTGTATCTCCGTCCCGATGGGCGTGGTGCGGCTTCCGTTGATGACCTTGTAGAAACGGAATGTGTTTCCGAGTGCGCTGGCGCGGATCACATAAAAGTTGTTCGCATCCTGCACGCGGAAGACAAATCCGGCCATCTGCTCCGCCTTGCCGGAAACCGTCTTGAAACGAAACACGGCCTGGAAATCCCCAAACACCTCGTCCTCATACACCAGCATGGGAAATCGCTCATCGGTCGGGTCGGAGCCGGTCTGGGCGATGACCGGTCGTTTGGTAACCACCTTGGCCTGCTGTGTGAGCGGGGCGAGCTGGGAAGGCACGTCATCCAGCAGCGTCTTCCACTCGCCGGGTTGCCCCGTGCCGTTGAGCATGGGGGTGAAGCCCTTGGGAAGTTCCCCTGAGCCAAGTCGTTCCAGGTCAAACTGGAGTTCGGCAGCACGCCCCGACAGACAGAACAGCAGGCTCAAGGCCAAAACGAATCGCTTCATCGTTGTGAGAGTAACAAAGACGCCAGAAGCGGCAAGTGATTGCCGTGCTGAGTCTGTGGATTGCTGGATTCCAGACGCCGTGCCGCCCGCCTACCAGATCATGTCCGCCACCGTCTTGGTAGCGGGGATGAACGGCAGCACGTGCTCGGTGTAAGGCGTGATGACATCCAGCACGTAGGGCTCGTCGGAATCGAGCATGCGTTTGAGCGCGGGCTTGAGATCCTTGCGGAACATCACGCGCTCGCAGGGCACGTTGAAGCCTTTGCACAGGGCCACGTAGTCCGGATAGATGGCCTTCATGTTGTCCGGGTCGCCAAGGTAGGTGTGACCACGGTTGCCCGCGTAAAACCGGTCCTCCCACTGCACCACCATGCCGAGGTGCTGATTGTTGAGAATCAAAGCCTTGGCGGCGATTTTCTCGATGTGGGCCGTGGCCAGCTCCTGGATGTTCATCAGGAAGGAGCCATCACCGTCGATGTCGATGACCTGCTTGTCCGGGCAGGCGACCTTGGCACCCAGCGCGGCGGGATAGCCATAACCCATGGCCCCGAGGCCTGCACTGGTCAGGAACTGCCTTGGGAATTTGTATTTATACCATTGCCCGGCCCACATCTGGTGCTGGCCCACGCCTGTTGTGATGATGGCATCACCGCCAGTGAGTTCATACAGCGCCTCGATGGCCATCTGGGGGAGGATGACCTCTTTTTCGGAGCCCTTCATGTGATCCTGCATGTGCTGTGAACGGAGCACCTCCTCGGTCACCTGGTAACGCAGGGGGGCGCGCTGCTTCCACTCGGCGATCTGCGCATGCCAGGCGTTGAATTTCTTCTGAATGGCACGCTCCTTGACCATGGCCACCAGCCGTCCGAGTGCATATTTGATGTCGCTTTGGATGGGCAGTTGGGCGCGCCGGTTCTTGTTGTGCTCGGACGCGTCGATGTCCACATGGACGATCGTCCCCGTCTCACAGAACTTGTCCACCTTGCCCGTCACACGGTCATCAAACCGCACGCCAAACGCCAGCAGGAGGTCGGCTCCTGGTTTGATCTGCACCATGGGATCCGTGAACTTCTCGCGGCGCTCAAACTCACCGCTCACGGCCCAGTTTGCGTAGGCGCAGCCGTGCATGCCCAGCCAGCGCAGCGAGAGCGGGTGTGTCTCAGGAAACGCGCCGCAGCCCATGATGGTGGTGGTGACTGGAATGCCGGTCAGTTCCGCAAACTTCCGCAGTTCAGCCGACGCATTGCCGCTGATGATGCCGCCACCTGCATAGATCACAGGCCGCTCGGATTTCTCAATCAATCCGATGATCTCATTCAGCGACAGGTCATCTGCCTGCACGACGGGATTGTAGCCGCGAATGTTGATTTCACCGGGGAAGACCGGCTGCGTGCGGGTCTGCTGGATGTTCTTGGGCACATCCACCACCACCGGGCCGGGTCGGCCCGTTTGCGCGATATGAAAGGCCTCCTTGATGACGCGAGGAATGTCGTTCACATCCGTCACCAGGTAGCTGTGCTTCACGATGGGAAGCGTCATGCCGAAGAAATCAGTCTCCTGAAATGCGCCCTTGCCGATCATCGCCTGTGGCACCTGGCCGGTGATGGACACCAGCGGGATGGAATCCATGAAGGCATCCGCAATGCCGCTGATCAGGTTGGTGGCGCCGGGGCCGCTGGTGGCCATGCACACACCGGCCCTGCCGGTGGCGCGGGCATAGCCTTCGGCCGCAAACACGCCGCCCTGCTCGTGGCGGGGCAGGATGGTGCGTATCTTGGAAGACTTGGTCAGCGCCTGGTGAAATTCCATGCTGGCACCGCCGGGGTAGGCGAAGATGGTGTCCACGCCCTCGCGCTCCAGTGCCGCCACCAGCACTTCGCAGCCCAGCATGCTTTTGCCCAGTTCGCCCTGCTTCGATGCAGGCTTTTTCTTCGGTGATGCACTCTTGCTCATGTTGTTTGTTGGTCTGGCCGGTCCGGTCGCGGTTCAAATGAAAAAACCCACGACCGTTTCCAGCCGTGGGTTTTTGTCGAAATCATCTTCTACTTTCGACAAGCGCCCACGGCGTCGCCGACTACGACGACTGCCACAAGATCAACTTGCCGAAGCAAAATCATTGGCGGGATGCTAAGCATGGGATTTGGGTGGGTCAAGCCTTCATTCGGACCTCGATCTGACTTGCGGGCACGTTCTTCAAAAGCGGCGGTGAATTGCCTTGTGCCGCAGCCCGGCGGTAGCAACTGTCACTCCAGACAACAGCCCCATGGGGGCGACATCTTTGTAGCTCTGCGAAACAGAAAGGCATCAAGCTCCGTGAGGAGCGGAATATGCCGCCCCGATGGGTTTTGAAGAAATAATGGCGGGTGTGAACTACAACGATTTCGCTCCTGATGGAGCTTGGAAAGGCAAAGCTTGTCACTCCGTGACCGCCGCTTCGGCATAAATCACACACCACATGGCACGGAAAAGCTGAGTCAGGTCAGGGAAACTGACTGGTGGCGGGCTGGGGCACCCAACCTGCCCCCGCGTTCAAATTCTTTGGCACCTCCGGTGCCATGGTGGGCGTGTGGTCGTTCATTTCGCGAGACTGCGGAGAAGGCGGAGGGAACAAGGCTTGTTTTTCAGGCGGATCCCGCTAGGGAAACGCTGATTTAATCTCCAGCTTTGTGTTGTTTGTTGGCGACGAGG
>CAYQCZ010000467.1:0-3822 GCA_964415955.1 uncultured Verrucomicrobiota bacterium
AGCATACGTGAATTTCTCGCGGTGTCGGACTATCGCCGGCAGAAGCAACTTGCCTACAACGAGGAGCATGGCATCACGCCCCGAAGTGTGAGCCGCGCGGTCGAGGAGGGACTGTCATCCCAGAAGGAAGTGCGGGACCGTGCCACGGCGGTGTTGCGGGATCAGCAGGCGGACTTCGACCTGACGGAGGCGTTGAGGGAGATCGAGACGGACATGCTCAAAGCCGCCGAAAATCTGGAGTTTGAGAAGGCCGCGCTTCTTCGCGACCAGATCAAGGAACTGAAGCAACGGTTCGACCAGACATCGCCCGCGACGAGTGCAGCCCCTGCGGGTTATTTCAAGAAGGGCAAGAGAGCCTCGCGTCGGCGATAGCACATCCAGACCCCTCAATCACCGGATGACTCCCGTGCGCACCAGCGAGGGCGGGCTTTGGGAGAAATCGAGGTGGACCCCCGGCACGAACGTGATGGCCTCGGCCACGGAATGGGTGCCGTCAGGATTGCGCTGCTGCGTGGTCACCTGGATCACGCAGCCAAGCCCCTTGATCTCCAGCGCCTTGGTGCTTTTCATCCAGCCCTCCTCGTCCGACCACGCCTTGCTCAGCACCTGGAAGATGTCTCCATCTCCGATGACGTTGAGGTCCGGCACGTTCGCCGAAGCGCTGGCCTGATCCATGTTGGAAAAGGTCTTCGCCTTCATGGGAGGGGAGTCTCAGCCAAAACACCCGCCGGGGCAATCTTGCGAACATCGGGCCGTGGACGGTGCTTCACCGCGCAAAAGCGCACCGGAATGGACTGCCTCACCGCATCATGTGGCGGGCGCCTCGCCCTCGGGCGGCTGGACCTTCTTCTTGCGTCCACGCTTTTTGGGTGCGGGTGGCGGTTCTGGCGGGGGCTCGGGAGGCAGATAAAGGTAACGGCCGCAGTTGCCACAAAGCTGGATGTCCTCGTCACGCATCAGCACGGCGATGGTGCCCAGCGGGATCTTGATTTTGCATTCCGAGCAGCCCTGGTTCTTGACTGATGCCACTGCCTTCTTGTCACGTGCCAGCAGGCGGTCGAAGTGTCCGATGATTTGCGGGGGAACCTTGGAGCGCAGCTCGATGAGTTCCGGGTGTTTTTCAGGATTCTTTTTCCGGATCAACTGCAGTTCCTGAACCTGCAGCATGATTTCCATCAACGCTTTCATTATAGAATTTCGAAACAACGACCTGTGTGGCCGCGGTGGCGAAGTTGAGCCCATGCCCATGCCTTCGCAAGCGAATCTTTGGCGGACGGCAGAACGTTTCTTGTTCATCCGCCCGCGAATGGGTATGATGCCCATATGCAGTTTCACTGCGCGCGCTTCACAAGCGCCCCGGGCAGGTCCTGACACGCGCCCGGGGATCCGACCTGGAGATGCAACCAATATGATGACAGCCAGCAACACCGATCCAGCAACCACCCGCCCACGCAATCCGCATGTCGAATCATGGGTCCAGACCATGGCCGCACTGTGTGAACCTGATCACGTTCATTGGTGCGACGGTTCCGAAACGGAAAGGGACAGGCTCACCGAACTGGCCGTGAAGGATGGCGTTCTCATCCGCCTGGACCAGCAGAAATGGCCCGGGTGTTACTACCATCGCTCCGATCCCAATGATGTCGCCCGCGTCGAGCAGTGCACCTACATCTGCACGCCCGACGAGGACGAGGCGGGACCGACGAACAACTGGATGCGGCCCCAGGACATGTATGCAAAACTGCATGAACTCTGCCGGGGCGGCATGAAGGGGCGCACGATGTATGTGGTGCCCTATCTCATGGGACCGCCCGGCTCGCAGCTCGCCAAGGTGGGCGTCGAGGTGACGGACTCTCTTTACGTCGTCCTCAGCATGAGGATCATGACACGCATGGGGCAGGTGGCCCTTGAGCATCTGGGCGACCGCAGGGATTTCAACCAGGGGCTTCACTGCATGCTGGATCTCGATCCGAAGAAACGCTTCATCGCCCATTTCCCCAAGGACAACGCCATCATATCCACCGCCTCCAACTACGGTGGCAATGTCCTCCTCGGCAAAAAGTGCCTCGCATTGCGCATCGGCTCCTACATGGCCCGTGATGAGGGCTGGCTGGCCGAGCACATGTTGATCCTGGGTGTCGAATCTCCGGCCAAGGAACGAACCTACGTTGCAGCGGCCTTCCCCAGCGCCTGCGGCAAGACCAACTTCGCCATGCTTGTCCCGCCAAAGCATTTTGCAGGCTGGAAGGTGTGGACCGTTGGCGATGACATCGCCTGGATGAAGCCGGACAAGGACGGCAAGCTTCATGCCATCAATCCCGAGAACGGCTACTTCGGCGTGGTCCCCGGAACGAACTGGAAGACCAATCCCGTGGCGATGGAAACCATCCGCAAGAACACCATCTTCACCAACGTGGGCCTGACCCCCGATGGCGATGTCTGGTGGGAGGGCAAGGACAATGACCCGCCGGCCGGATTGCTCGACTGGCGTGGGCGTCCCTGGGATCCCAAGTCCGGGGAGAAATGCGCGCATCCGAACAGCCGTTTTGCAACGCCCATGATCAACAATCCCATGCTTGCCCCGGAGGTTCACCACCCCGGAGGCGTGCCCATTGATGCCATCATCTTTGGCGGGCGTCGTGCCACGACCATGCCGCTGGTGTATCAGGCCTTTAATTGGATTCATGGCGTCTTCATCGGGGCCACCATGAGCTCGGAGATGACCGCCGCCGCGGTGGGCGGAGCGGGGCAGGTGAGGCGCGACCCCATGGCCATGCTGCCCTTCTGCGGCTACAACATGGGCGATTACTTCCTGCATTGGCTGCGCATGCGCAAGCGCATCACCATTCCGCCGCGCATCTTCCACGTGAACTGGTTCCGCAGGGGCAGTGATGGCAGCTTTCTCTGGCCCGGCTTCGGCGAAAATATGCGCGTGCTCAAGTGGATTTCCGATCGTTGCCGCGGACGCGCCAACGCACAGGAAACGCCGCTGGGATGGGTGCCCGGCCCCGAGAGCTTCGACTTGGAGGGCATGGAAGGCTACACCCGCGAAATGCTGGCCGAGGCCCAGAGCATGGACACCGGCGAATGGCGCAGGGAGGTGATCTCCCAGGATGAGCTCTTCCTGAAGCTATACACCAATCTGCCCAAGGAAATGATCTTCCAGCGAGAACTGCTGGTCTCCCGGCTCTGATTTGCCATGCACCGCGCCGTCCCGTTCCAAACGGGCTTCTCAGTTTGGAATTGCCGCCGACAAAAGCAACGCTTTTGCTTGTAATTGAATTCGCCAGTTCGCAGTGTTCGCGCGTTCCAAAGCGCACAACCATGCACAGGCATACTGACAATTGGTCTCAGGCGGGGCGGGGTTCGCGCCGGGCGTTTATTTCTGGTGCCTGTGCGGTCGCAGCGGGGGCGATCGCCGTCAACCGGGCCGTGGCGCAGGTGGCGCGCGATTGGACGGGCACTTTCCCCACGCGGTATCCGGACCCTGACATCATTGCCCTTGATCCAAGGTTCAACAAATACAAGCTCGGCAACACCCCCGTGCAGCGGTTGTATCACAGCCCGAACATGCTGTGGGCCGAGGGCCCCGCGTGGAATGCCGTGGGGCGCTACCTGCTTTGGAGCGACATCCCAAACGATATCCAGCTTCGCTGGCTGGATGAGGACGGGCACGTGAGCATCTTTCGTCATCCATCCGGCAACAGCAACGGCAACACCTTTGATTTCGAAGGCCGGCAGTTGAGCTGCGAGCACGGCAACCGCCGTGTGGTGCGATACGAACACAGCGGCAGGGTGACCGTGCTGGCCGAAACGTTTGGC
>CAYQCZ010000468.1:0-3819 GCA_964415955.1 uncultured Verrucomicrobiota bacterium
TCCTTTGTGCGCGAGGCCAAGGACATCCTGCAATTGAAGGCCGTGATCGCACGGTCCAAGCACCGCCCGCTGGTGATCGCCAAGGTCGAAGACCAGCAGGCGGTCAAGAACATCGATGCCATCATTGACGAGGCGGACGGCATCATGGTGGCGCGCGGAGACCTGGGCATTGAGATTCCCTACGAGGAACTGCCCATCGTGCAGCGCAAGATCGTGAAGGCCTGCCTGACCACCGGAAGGCCCGTCATCGTGGCCACTCACATGCTCGAAAGCATGATCGACAACCCGCTGCCGACCCGTGCCGAGGTGACGGATGTCGCCAATGCGGTGTTCGAGCAAGCCGATGCCATCATGCTCAGCGGTGAGACCACGGTGGGGAAATATCCCCTCAAGTGCATCGAGGTGTTCGACAAAATCGCCCGGCGCATTGAGCGCAGCGGCGGCGCCAACTACTTCGAGTCCTCGAAGCTGACCAGTCCTCGCCAGAAGCTTGTCAAAAGCGCCGTGGGCATGGCCAACAATCTCAAGGCCGCCGCCCTCATCATCTTCACTGGACGCGGTCACATGGCGCGCAACTGCGCCTGGATGCGTCCCCGGCACACGCCCATCTATGCCTTTTGTCCATCAGTCGAGGTGGCGGATTCCATCACGCTTCTGCGGGGTGTGACGCCGTTTGTCCTTGAGAATTTCGACCATGCGGCACCGGAAAGGAACATCGAGCCCGCACTGGCGCGCCTGGTCGCCGATCACAGGCTGCACGAGGGCAGCACGGTGGTTGTAGTGAGCGCCATCTCCGCGGGTGAAAACACCGTGGAGACCGTCCAGATGCGGGTGGTATGACACAATGGCGGTTGACGGAATGTCCTGCGGCGATTAACCAGAAGCACGAAAGGAAGCGAATTATGAGCGACAACAGAGCAGGCAAAAAGGTTCCGGCAGGCGTTTGCGGCATACTTCTCGGCGCCCTTGGCATACACAAGTTCATCCTCGGCTACACCAAGGAGGGATTGATCATGCTGCTGGTATCCATTCTCACCTTTGGCCTGCTGGCCTGGGTGATGGGCATCATCGGCCTGATCGAAGGGATCATGTATCTGACGAAGAGCGACGAGGAATTCGTCCGCACCTACGTTGACGCCAGGAAGGGCTGGTTCTGACCGGGCCGGAACCTACTGGCCTGATGGTTTGCCGCCCTGTCCGCCGCTGATGCTCTCCCGCATGGAGCTGTCCGCCTGGATGTTCCTCATGCGGTAATAATCCATTACCCCGAGGTTGCCGCTGCGGAAAGCCTCGGCCATGGCCAGCGGCACCTGGGCCTCGGCTTCCACCACACGGGCGCGCATTTCAGCGACGCGGGCGACCATTTCCTGCTCGGCGGCGACGGCGGCTGCGCGCCGCACTTCTGCCTGGGCCTGTGCGATGAGCTTGTTGGCCTCGGCCTGCTCCGCCTGCAGCTTGGCCCCCACGTTCTCACCAACGTCCACATCGGCAATGTCGATGGAGAGGATTTCAAACGCCGTGTTCGAGTCCAGCGCCTTGTCCAGAACGTTCTTGGAGATGCGGTCGGGATTTTCGAGCACATCCTTGTAGCTGTTCGATGAACCGATGGTGGTCACAATGCCCTCGCCAACACGGGCGATGATGGTTTCCTCCGTCGCACCTCCCACAAAACGGTCGAGGTTGGTGCGCACGGTGACGCGCGCCTTCACCTTCACGGCGATGCCATCTTTGGCCACCGCATCGATGGTGGTCTTGCCAGCCGAGGGATTGGGGCAGTCGATCACCTTGGGGTTTACCGACGTGCGGACCGCTTCGACGACGGTTTTGCCGGTTCCTTTCGTGGCCAGGTCAATGGCGCAGGCGCGGTCGAAGTCCAGGTGGATGCGCGCCTTTTGTGCGGCGATGAGCGATTGAACCACCATTTCCACATTGCCGCCGGCCAGGACATGCACCTGGAGTTGTTCAATCGTCAGCGGGAGACCGGCCTTCACGGCCGTGATGCGCGTGTCCACAATCAATCCGGGTGGAATGCCGCGCAAACGCAGGAACACCAGCTCCAACGGCCCGACATAGGCTCCCGAGGACCATGCCCGGATGAACACGAGGAAGAAGCTTGCACCCCAGATGGTGATGACCAGCGCGATGACAGCGAGAACGAGCAGGCCCGCGCCCACCAGGGCATCCGCGGCGAGCATGGGTGTGAAAGGAATGAATGAGTCCATGTTGAATTCGTGTTCTTAGGGTCAGCTGATGGCTCGCACGACCACGCGCATGCCTTCTGTGGAGATCACTTTTACCTGAGTGCCGCTTTCAAGGAAAGGCCCTTCTGTGACCACATCCACGCGTTTCCCATTGATGATGGCAATCCCGGAAGGACGCAGTTTGGTGTGCGTCACGCCGGTCTGGTTCAGCAGGCCGTCCGCCGTCGAGGGCATGTCTGCGGAGCTTCCCCTGGACACAAACGTCTGGCCAAGCCTGCTGGATGGGAAATACTTGAACCAAGCGATCACGCCCGCCACCAGCGCCACGCCCACACCCAGCAGCACAAGCGAGCCGGATGATGTTCCATATCGCGTGTAGGCCATCGCAATGCCCGCCACGAGGCATCCCAGCCCGATGATGCCGCAGATCATCCCGGGGAGGAAAATCTCCACAAACAGCAGCACGGCACCAAGGATCAAGAGTGTCGCAATGGTGATGTCCATGGAGGGAAGGATAGGCTGGCTGTATGGATCATCAAGGCAGTTCCTCGATGGTGATGTCCTTATACCATGCCTCGGTCACGCCGTTCCCATGGACTTGGAGGCCGATCAAACCATGCTGGGGTATGGCCTCGTCCGGTTCGGTGTAATCGATCATGTCCACCCCGTTGATGCGTGTCCGGATGCGGCGGCCTTCGCAGCGGATTTCGTAATCGTTCCATTCCCCGCGCTTGATGGCCTTGTTGACGGCTTCGGGATCGGGCCTGGCGAGCGGCTTGTTGCGCCGGGACTCGTCGTAAAGCGCTCCCCACCATCCCTCGCCGATGTCGCACTGGTAACCCACCATCTCATTGGGAGGATTGACGGCGGGTTCGCTGCGCACCTGCACGCCGGCGTTCACAAAGCCCTCCTTGCCCACCAGTTTGAATTTCAGCCGGAGCACAAAGTTGGTGTAGGGGCGCGTGGTGCGGAGAAACTCGTTGCGTGGCACCTTTGATGTGAGTGATCCGCCGACAAATGCGCCATCCTGAATGCGCCAGGTCGTGTTGGTGTCACCCGTCCAGCCTTTGAATGTGCGGCCATCGAAGATCGAAGTTCCACCTTGAGCGTCCGCCGCGTGCATGGCTCCAATGAACGTCACCACAAGCATCTTCACCCACAGGCTTTTGTTCATGGTGCGGACTTTGACAACAGAGCGCCGCACTGGAAAGTCTGAAAGTGGCTGTGATGGAACGCGGGAGCCCGTGGTGGTTCAGTGGACGCAAAAAAGACGAACGGGTGCATCCGTTCGCCTTGATTGTGCCGTGCATGATCGTCGCCGGGTGGCAGCCGATTGCCGCCGCCGTCGTCCATCAATACCGGTATTGCTCGGGCTTGTAAGGGCCATCAACCTTCACGCCGATGTAGGCGGCCTGCTCCTTGGTCAGCTTGGTGAGCTTGGCCCCGATTTTTTCGAGATGGAGACGGGCGACTTCCTCGTCGAGGTGTTTGGGCAGGACCTTCACTTCGCCGGCCTTGTAAACGTCCTTGTTTTTCCAGAGGTCGATCTGCGCCAACGTCTGATTGGTGAAGCTGTTGCTCATCACGAAGCTCGGGTGGCCGGTGGCGCAGCCGAGGT
>CAYQCZ010000469.1:0-3812 GCA_964415955.1 uncultured Verrucomicrobiota bacterium
TCTCGCGCACGTGTTTCAATCCGCTGGCGGCATCATGCCATTCCCAGAGCAGCGGTTTGGCGCCCAGACCGCGGACAACCTCCTCCTGGAGGCTTCGCATTTCGATGCGGTTGGCCAGCAGGTAAAAATGGCGCGGGGTGACGATGAGTTCGCCGAAGGAACGGTCCGTGTTGAGCGGCACATGGGCCTCGCCGCCGCAGGCCAGCCATGAGAAATTCGATTGAAGCCCCACGAGCAGGGCCGAGGACTTCTGATCTTTCAGGAGGGATCGGACGCGGGAAAGTTTCGCCTGGAGTTCAGCGTTCATGGAAAGGGATTGCAGGTTCAATGGGGCCGTCGATAATGCGCCGCAGCTTAAGCGCAACCCGACCCGACACAAGCTTTGATCACCGAGTGGAACATCCAGTCACGCAGCCACGCCTGCCAGGCGTGCCATGCGGGTTTTGAGGACAAACAACCCTATCACACCCTGCTCTTTGACGAGCGCAGCGGCTTCTCACGCATTGACGTCTGCCCTGAATGCTGGGGCGGTCAATACAGCCATGGCGGCGCGGACAAGCGGGGTTTCATCTCCCAATGGCAGGGTGTCTATCACGCACCACCGCCGCCGGATGCCGACCCCATTCAAAAGGAAAACGCCGAGACCTTGCTGCGGAAACTGCTCGAAGCGAAGGATGCGAAATACGCGAGCGCCTGTTACATCCTGGCGGCGATGCTCGAGCGCAAGCGGCTGCTGAAGGTGCAGTCACAGTTCAAGGAAAACGGACGTCGCGTGTTCGTGTATGAACATGCCAGGAGCGGCGATGTGTTCACCATTGCGGATCCCGACCTCCAGCTCGACCAGCTCGAGGCCGTGCAGCATGAGGTGAGCATCCTCATGGAACGCGGACTGGAAACGCCGGTGCAGGACCACAGTCTCCTGGTGTCCGTGCCCGGTCTGCCCGTGGCGGCGCTGGCTGGTGAAACCATCGGCGCCACCCCCGCTCCCCCCGCAGGCCCCGATGCAGACTGACCCGGCCAACCGTGACGCACCCGGGACATTGCAGCAGCGGCTGGGTTACGCATTTCGTGACGTCAGCCTGTTGCGGCTTGCGTTGACGCACTCCTCGGTCAGCCAGGAATCCACCCAGCCCGCCGCCCACAATCAGCGCCTTGAATTCCTGGGGGATGCGGTTCTTCAACTCGCGCTCACACTCGAACTCTTCACCCGCTTTCCCGAACTGGACGAGGGGCCGCTCACCAAGGCCCGCTCCCGTCTCGTGAACCAGTCCTCGCTTGCCGAGCGCGGACGCCTCATCGGCCTGGGGGATTGCCTCATTCTCAGCCGGGCCGAGGAGGTGAACGGGGGGCGGACGCGCGCCTCCATCCTTGCGGACGCCCTTGAGGCGGTGATTGGCGCCGTGTTTCTCGACGGCGGCTACGATCCGGCGCGTGACGTCGTGGTGGGCCTCTTTGGGGACCGTCTCGATCTCGTCGAGGAGCTTGCCTCCGCGGGAAACCCCAAGGGCGAATTGCAGGAAATGCTCCAGGCCCGCACCCAGCAAAGCCCGGAATACACCCTTGTCTCTGCAACCGGGCCCGACCATGACCGCGAATTCGAATGCGCCGTCTGGCATCAGGGCGTTGAACTGGCGCGTGGACGCGGCCGCAGCAAAAAACTCGCGGAAGGCGAGGCTGCGAGGAATGCGCTGCGCGCACTCCACCAGCCCGGCACGGATGAACCCCAAGCCTCTTGAAAGCCCCTGCTAAGATTTTCGGAGGGGCCGCCTTCGCTCCGCCATCTGCATTTCATGAACGCCCCTGACCATCCGGCCATCGATGTCTTGCTGGGCACGATGGCTCTTGCGCTTGGTGCGGCTTTCGCATGGCGGCTGAAAACAGCGGGGCCGATGTTGCGGGTGGTGGCGTTCCTGCTGCCTTTGCTGGCGCTTTGGTTTCTGCTGGAATGTGCCGTCGAGTGGCGGATGGCGCCGGAATCCCGTTGGAATGGCGCCCGCCTTGCACCTGCTTATGCCCTGACGATTGGTGCTCCCATCTATCCGGGTGTGGATGACGGTCCCTTGCTGGGAAACATCTACGGACCCGGTCTGGCGCTGGTGTATATGCCGGTTACAGTTTGTGAACTGCCTTCAACCGCCTTGATTTCGGGCTCCGTGCTCACCACGGTGTTTTTGTTGCTGCCGGCATGTGCCTGGTTGTGGGTTGTGCGAGGCCGGGGCGCAGCCGGTGCGATTGGTGCGCTTCTGGGTTGTGTTGTTTTTGCATGGATCGCGCTGAGTCTGCCGTCCATGCGGTATGCCGCGTTCTGGATTCATGTGGACGCCCCTGCCATCGGCCTTGGGTTGATCGCCTGTGCACTGGTTGCGCGTCCTGATCTGGTGAAGAACAACAGGGCTTTATATGGCTCGGCAGCCTGTTCCGTGCTGGCGTTTTGGACGAAGCAAACCGCGGCGCCGCTGTTGTTGGCCCTGCCGTTGCACCTCTGGCTGAGTCACGGCCGGAGCGTGGCGTGGCGTCACCTGCTCGCATCTGCCTGCATGTTTCTGGTTGTTTGGCTGATGGCTGGCACCGCCTTTGGATTCTCCAATCTCTGGCTGAACATGGTGTCGGTCCTGGCAGTGTATCCCTGGTTCAAAGACGCCCAAAGTGCAGGATCGGAAATGGCTGCTGACACCCTTGAGGGAAAGCTTCATGCACTGATGAGTGCAGGGGCGGAATTCATGACACACGCATGGATGCTGATGTTTGTGTTGGCGGCCCTCGTGGCAGCTGTGACACTTTTTCAAGGCCGGAATGGTGTTCTGCCGCTGCGTTCCAGACCATGGTGGTTGCCTGTCTGTGTCTCGATGTGGATGCTCCCGCTCGCGCTGATGGGACGCATCAAGGCAGGTGGCGACATCAACGCCTACAGCCATGTTCTGGCTTATGTCTCCGTGGCCCTGGCGATGGTGCAGGCCGAGTTGTGCATGGAGTTCGGGAAGATGGATTTCAAATCGAAGTCCGGAACCGCACGCGCACTGGTAATATCCGGGTGGGCGGTGGTCTGCCTGGTGATGCTCTGGCAGTTGCAGCCACTTCGACGTCATGATGCAGGCGCGTGGAAAAGAACATCGGCCAAACTGGAAGACCAGGCTTTGGCCCATGTGAAGGCGCATCCGGGAGAAACTTATTTCCCGTGGAATCCATTGGTTCACTTGATGGGCGAAAAGATGGCCTGCCATTTCGATTGCGGGGTGTTTGACCGCCATTTTGCCGGTTTCGAAGTGAATGACGCGCATTTGAGAAAGTTCGTTCCCGCCCGGCTGCGATATGTGGCCGTGGTGGGCGGCCTCGAATCCGTGTTCGTTGCATCGCGGCTTGGACCCTTGGAAACATTGAATCCGCCGGATTCGCTCAAGAACTGGTCCGTGTATGCGTTGCCCCGGTCCGTTCCTGCCAGTGCCGCCTCGACAGTGCTGCAATCGGGCCTAGATTCGACCGGGGCGGGAGGTGAAGTCCCGGTTGTGTCACCATGAAAAAGCGATTGTTCAAACTCATCTTCGTAACTGGAGCGCTGCTCCTGCTTGCAGTGGCTGCGCTCTTTTACTGGATGGGCGACATCATCCGGACCGGTCTCGAAACCTTCGGTCCATCGGTGCTCCGGGTGTCTGTGCGGGTGGACTCCGTGCGTGTCTCGCCGTTGACGGGGTCGGGTGTGATCCATGGCCTGGTGCTCGGCAATCCCGAAGGTTACTCCGATGGTCCGTCCATCAGTGTCAAACAGGTCGCGCTCTCGCTGGATCCGATGTCGCTTTTCAGCAGCCCGGTGCACG
>CAYQCZ010000470.1:0-3807 GCA_964415955.1 uncultured Verrucomicrobiota bacterium
CCGCCGCCTTCACAATGAGTTTCCCCACCTCGGTCGATCCCGTGAAGGCAACCTTGTCGATGCCCGGGTGCGAAGCCAGTGCGGCACCCGCAGTCTCACCGAGACCGGTGACAATGTTCACCACGCCATCCGGAATGCCCGCCTGCTGGATCAACTCACCCAGTCGCAGAGCGGTGAGCGGCGTCTGCTCGGCGGGCTTGAGCACCACGGTGCATCCGGTGGCCAGCGCAGGGCCGAGCTTCCAGGCGGCCATGAGCAGCGGGAAATTCCAGGGAATGATCTGCCCCACCACACCGATGGGTTCACGCAGCGTGTAGGCGTGAAACTTTGCACCGGGCGCATACGGCACGGAAATGGGAATGGTATGGCCCAGCACCTTGGTCGCCCAGCCGGCCATGTAGCGGAACAAATCCACCGCCAGCGGCACGTCCGCCACACGGGCAACGGCCAGTGGCTTGCCGTTGTCGAGCGACTCCAGTCGCGCGAATTCCTCCAGGTGCTGCTCCAGCAAATCCGCAAGACGCCAGAGGCATTTGCCGCGCTCCGACGGCGTCATGGACGGCCACGGGCCGGATTCAAAGGCGGCACGGGCGGCCTTCACTGCGCGGTCCACATCCTCTTTGCCGCCCGACGGAATCCTGCAGATTTCCTCACCGGTGGCAGGATCGATCGTGGCGAAGGTTTCACCGCTCGCGGCGGCGACCCACTGACCGTTGATCAACTGGCACTTGGACCGGGATGCCCAGCCGGAATGGCTGCTTCCATTGGAGCTTTTGACGCGACGGGAAGGAGAAAGCTTGGCGGTTTTCATGGCAACAAGAAGTCGTTGGATGCTGACGTGTGGTTCAGCTTGAAATTGACCACGCAGCAGACTTTGTGCAAGGCATTTGAAGCCCTGCCTGCACTCCGCCACACCGGTCGCTCAACCAAAAAACGGCCGCAGGACATTGCCAGCCACACGCACGGCCTTCTTGCGGCCTTCCAGTGACTTGCCAAACGTCGGATCCTCCACCTCGATGCACACAGGGCCGCGATAACTCGTCTCCATCAGGTCGCTCATGTAGCCGGCCCAGTCCATCTCGCCATAGCCGGGAATGCGCGGCGTGTGCCACTGATTCGGATGCGCAAACACACCCACTTCATCCAGCCGGTCACCATGCAGCTTCACATCCTTGGCGTGCAGGTGGAAAAACTTGTCTTGAAACTCGCGCAACGGACTCGATGGATCCATCTGCTGCAAGACAAAGTGGGACGGGTCGTAGTTCAATCCGAAGTGTTTCGACGGAATGTCACTGAAGGCGCGCCTCCAGATGGCAGGCGTGGTCATGAGGTTCTTGCCGCCAGGCCATTCATCACGCGTGAAAAGCATCGGGCAGTTCTCAATGCCGATCTTCACCCCATGATCCTCGGCAAAGGCGATGAGCGGACGCCATGTCTTCAGAAACCGCGGCCAGTTGTCGTCCACGCTGCGTGTCCAGTCACGCCCGACGAAAGTGTTCACCACACCCAGTCCAAGCTTGGGCGCGGCGGCGATGACCTTCCGAAGATGCGCCACCGACGTGCGCGCCACCTCGGGATTCGGATCAAGAACGTTCGGGTAATAACCCAGTCCGCTGAGTGTCACGCCGTGTTTCACACACAGCGCGTTGATGTCATCCGCCTTGGCCTTCGTGAGACCCGTGACGTCGATGTGCGTGACACCGGCGAATTTGCGTTCCGCCTTTCCCACCGGCCAGCACATGACCTCCACGCAGGCGAAGCGTTCCTGCGCCGCGAATGCCAGCACCTGTTCCAGTGAGAGCTCGGGGAAGATGGCGGAGACAAATCCAAGTTGCATGGACCGCATTGTAGTGACCGGCCGGGGGTTTGGAAAGATGGCTGTTCCAATGCACCATGCACTGGCCTTCTCCGCTTCACATATCCCGGCACCATGGTAATTCTCCTGCCATGACTTGCTTATGCCACGTCGCTCTTGCATGCGCCATGCTCGCCTCACTCACGCTGTGCGCCGCAGATTCCCCTGAAGCCCGCTTCGCACGGATGTCGCCCGCCGAGGTGCGCGCCTATGAAATGGATGTTGCGCGGCGCGTGGCGGATCTTGCGCTCATTCCACCGACGTTCAACACCTCGCCGCTGCCGCAATACGACTACGACAAACTCGATTACGGCATGACCATCGGCATCGAGCGCACGCCCAAGGGCCGGCTCTGGGCGTGCTGGGTCGCGGGCGGCGACAGCCCCAAGGCGTTCTTCGTCCTCGCGACGAGCGATGATGACGGCGAGACGTGGTCCAAGCCCCGGCTCGTTGTGGATTCGCATTCCAAGAACCTGCCGATGGATCGCAGCGTTCTTGTGGGCAATCTCTGGACCGATCCGCTGGGCCGGCTCTGGCTGATTTTCGATCAGAGCATGGACATGTTCGATGGCCGCGCCGGCGTGTGGGTGGCGAGGTGCGACAATCCCGATGCGGAGAAACCGACGTGGTCCGCGCCGCGCCGCATCTGGCACGGCGTCACGCTGAACAAACCCACCGTGCTCGCGAACGGCGAATGGATGCTGCCCATCTCGCTGGACCAGCGCGAAGGCTTCGGACCGTTCAAGGGACAGTTCAACGAACTCGATCCCTTGCGCGGCGCGAATGTGTTCGTCTCGACGGACCAGGGCGCGACGTGGCAGCGGCGCGGCGCGGCGACGTTTCCGAATCCCGACTGGCACGAGCACATGATTGTCGAGCGGCGCGACGGTTCGCTCTGGATGCTCGCGCGCACCGCCAAGGGCATCATGCAGACCACCTCCACCGACGGCGGTCGCACCTGGGCCGCGCCGACCGAGCCGCCGGGCATCCGCCAGCCCGCCGCGCGCTTTCACATCCGCCGCCTTGCCTCGGGCAAACTGCTGCTCGTGAAACACGGCGACAAAGTGGACGCCCACGAAGGCCGCGTGAAGTTGAGCGCGTGGCTCTCCGACGACGATGGCAAAACATGGCTCGGTGGCCTCGTGCTGGACGAGCGCAAAGGCATTTCCTATCCGGACGGTTTCCAGGCGCCCGACGGCACGATCTACATTTCCTACGACCGCAACCGCGCCACCGACGGCGAAATCCTCCTCGCCCGCTTCACCGAAGCCGACGTGCTGGCGAAACAACTCACCGGCCCGAAGTCGAAGTTGAAGCTGCTCATCAGCCGTCCCCTCGCGCCGAAGAAAGTCGATCCCAAGCGTTAATGACGGGCCAATCCCAGTTTTCGTATGCTGAAATTGCTCCTCTCGTTTTTCACCCTGTGCGTGGTCGCGCCGGCCGCGCACTGGCCAATGGAAACATCCGCGCCAGCGGGCGTCACCGTTCGAGGTCGACCGGAATTGGTGGACGGCGTGGAAGGCAAGGCGCTGTTGTTGCACGGAAGTGATGTGCTGGAGGTGAAGGACTCCGCGAGGGTGGGGCACGAGGCGGCGGGGTTTTCGTTGAGCGTCTGGGTGAACCCGCTCGCGGCCGGCCAGGGCCAGCAGATGGTCGCGGGCAAAAACCGTTACTCGGCCAACGAGCGCGAGTGGGGCGTGATGCTGGACAAGGACGGCCGCTTCCGGCTCTACGTCTGGCAGGGCGCGTGGAAGACGGTGGGGCATCCGCAGCCGCCGACGCTCGGGCGCTGGCATCATCTGGGCGTGGTGCTGCACGCGGAGGCCGCAGAGTTGTGGGTAAATGGCGAGTTGTCCGGCACGGCTGTCTTGGACCAGTCCATTCCCCGGACCGGCGCGCCGCTGACATTCGGCGGCATTCTGGATGGCAACAGCGCGCGACAAATGTTGACG
>CAYQCZ010000471.1:0-3806 GCA_964415955.1 uncultured Verrucomicrobiota bacterium
AGCAATTCCGGAGCGCGCAGAAGACCGGCAAATGTCTGAGCTGAAACCTCGCGGTCGCCCAGGATGCTGACGGTGTTGGCCGAATCCTTCCGCACCAGTTGCGCGACCGCCGTGTGGCTCTCCTTCCAGAGCTTGAGTCCGGCCGCCATTCCCAGCAGGCCCACTGCCAGACATCCCACCACGATCCATCGCCATCGACGTCCGATCAAAAGCACCATCGATAGGACATCAAAGCCGGGTGCCGCCGGTGCCGCGTTTCGGCTGTCGTAAGCAGCAAACCCATCTTCACCTGGGGTGACAAAGCCATCCGCCGACTCCTGTCTGGGGACTCTGCGCGCAAGCCCGGTGCGTCCTTCAAACACCACATTCCGATCTGCGTCCGCATTATTCATAGGGCATTCATGGGGCGCTCTTGCGCGCGTTGTTGTTCTCAGAAACCGGCGGGACGAACCGTCCTCAACCTGATGCTGACACCCTGAACCGTAGGCCGAACGGGGCCGGAAGCGAATGGGGTGAAGCCCCCAAAAAAATGACCACGGCACCCCAGCGGCAGGTTCAATTGTCCAGCCCGGCATGGACCGCGTAGTGGATCAGATCCGCGCTGGTTTTCATGGACATCTTCTCCAAAATGCGTGTGCGATAGGTGCTCACCGTCTTGGCACTGATGGAAAGCTGAGACGCTATGAACTTCACCGTCTTCCCATCCCCGATCATGCACAACACTTGAAACTCGCGGTCCGAAAGAAACTCATGAGGTTGCTTTTGTACGTCGATATCCAAGTATTGAACCATTGTTTCCGCCATCGATGGACTAATGTAGCGCCCTCCTGCGAGGATTTTCTTGATGGCCCCAACGAGTTCCTCGGGCGCGCCTTCCTTGGTCATGTAACCGGAGGCTCCCGACCGGAAGACACGGACCGCAAACTGGTCCTCGGGATGCATGCTGAGGACGAGTACGGGAAGTTTGGGGTGGGATTTTCGGATGTCCTTGATGACATCGAGTCCATTGCGTCCAGGCATTGTGATGTCGAGCACCACCACGTCCCACTCCTCCTTCCAGATCTTCTGCAGTGCGCTTTGCGCGTTCGCCGCATCGCCAAAGTAAACTGATTTGAACGAACTGCTCAGGATTTGCTTCAAGCCCTGTCGTACCACAGCGTGATCATCGACGATAAGTATTCGCATAACTGCCTGTTGACGGTGTGTCAGGATGGATGGGGCCGCTGAATCATAACCATGCTCCTGACGCGGATTTCACAGGATTCGAGCAACATCTCGTCTCCAGAGATCGGGCACCCGACGCCGGGAGAACTGTCCTGCTTTCAAGCGAAACTCCTGCGGGTAAATGGGGGGCGCACTCAGGCAACGCCCCTTCAAGTTGCGGTTGATAAACCATTTTGCCGTAATCCAGCTTCAGCAACCGGTCGGCCAGGTGGAAATATTTATCGTCATGGGTGATGACGAGGATCGTCCTGCCCAGCCTCTTTAACTCCGGAATCAACTGCTTGTAGAACACCTGCTTGAACAGCGGGTCTTGATCCGAAGCCCATTCATCGAATAGAAAAAATGGCCGTTCCTCCAGATAGGCTGCCAGCAGCGCCAGGCGCTTTCTCTGACCCTGCGACAGCGCGGTGGTGGAGAGCGTTCCGTTCCTGACCTTGACCTTGTGAGAAAGGTGCAACTGCTCCAGGTAAACACGGGCCTGTTCGTCGAGGTTCTCAGTCTTGATGCCCAGCAGGCTTTCAAAAACATGGAAGTCCGAAAACACGGCCGAGAAGATTTGCCGGAAGTCATCCCTGGTCTGGTCGGTCACGATCTTCCCATTCAGAAGGATCCTGCCCTGCTCCGGGGGATACAGACCGGCAATCAGCTTTGCCAGGGTGGATTTCCCGCTGCCGTTGCCGCCGACCAGGTAAACAATTTCGCCGGGTTGAAATTTTATGTTGATGGGGCCAAGGATGAACTTCTCATCCTCCCTTTCCCGGTGGTAGGAATGCGTGACATCCACCAGTTCCAGGCTTTCAAACGGTTTGATGGCCGTTTTCACGTGCGACAGCTCGGTCGCGCATTCCTCTGCCGCGAGCGAGGCGCCCATGTCCTCGATTTTTCCGAAGGCGATGTTGCCCCGGCCGAAAATGGAGATGCTTCCGATGACCGCGGCCAACGGACCCATCAAATAAAGCGTCGTCACCACATACCCGGTCAGTGTCGCCTGGCTCATGGCCTGCATGTGTGGCAGTCCAAACAGAATGATCCCCACGAGCATGAAGAACAGCAACTGGGTCCATGTGTGGGCGATGATGAACCGGATCTCGGCCGAGACGTTGCATTGTGAGAATCGTTCCGTGATCTCCCGGACTCCCTCCGTGAATTCGCCGCGCCGTTCCCGGTGCAGTTTCAATTCCTTGATACCCTCGGTTAATCCTCGGAAGCACCCGAACAGGCGGTCCTCCTCCTCGCGCGCCCGGACAAGATGCCTGAAGCCACTGACGATCAGCAGCCGGTAGGCAAACGTTCCCAGCAGCATCAACACGCCCATGCCCAGCGCGACTTCCCACGCCAGCCATCCAAGGTAAATGGCCCCTCCCAGAAGGATGGCCACGTTCACGGCGAAGCTTGGAATGATCAAGAGCGCCTGCGTCACCTGGGCGATATCTTCGCTTAATGTAACCATGAGCCGTGCGGTGCCAACTTCTTCCAAGCGTCGCAGTGGCACTTTTAGTATCCTTTCCACAAGATCACGGCGCAGATCGGCGATGATTTGCTGGGAGAATCGCACCAGTGAAATTTGTGCGGCAAAGGCGGACATCAGCTTTCCCAAACCGAGCACCACAAAGCCAAACAGAAGCGACTTCGCCAGGCCACCCTCGTGGGTCAAGACATGATTGATCAAGGCGATCAGTGCGGCATTGCACAGACCACCGATGACAGCGGTGACCAGAGTCAGCACCATCAGCTTTCGCCCGGTGCCAAGCAGGTAACGTATCATGTTCATCCGGATTGTTCTGTCCGGGTTCCCTGCTTTTGAAGGAAGGTGCCCATTTCAGCGGCCACGGCCTTGACGTGAGGCTCGGCAAGAATGCTTTCGTGACCGCCGTCCACGTACTTTACCGTTACGCCCCCTGCGGCAAACGCGTTCCATCCGTAGCTGTCATCAAAGGAACAGAGGAGAGTATGCCCACGGGTACGAAACAGGGTGACGTGCCCATTGAACGGCCGGGTCTGGTGGGACATCAATGCCGTGATGTGCACCCTCCAGAGATTACGACGCTCCTCCGGCTGGCTCAACAGGTCGACGTACTCCTCCACATCAAGGACGGGCTCGGACCGGTCCGCAAACGTGCACAACCGCCGGATCCGCCGGGACAGCGCCTTGAGTTTCCATCCGATCACCGCCCGTTGCCCCGCACGATCCAACCCCAAATAGTAGCGGGCCCAGAAACCCAGGTTCCGACAGAACGCCATGCCCATCGCAGGCGTGAACTTCATCCGATAGTATGCGGAGTTGGGTGGCATGCAATTGATCAGCGCAAGCAGGGACACATGCTCACCTTGTGCCTCCAGCATGCGGGCCATCTCATACGCCACGTTGCCGCCAAAGCAATATCCTCCAAGCCGGTAGGGCCCCTTGGGTTGATACTCCTTCAGCTCGGCCACATAACATGCGGCCATTTCCACGATGGTCTTGAATTCCTCCTGCCCGTTGGTTCCCTGGGAACTGAAAGCGATGACAGGCTGTTTCTTGCCGAGATGTCGGGACAGGTTGGTGTACCCCCAAAACATCCCGCCGCCAGCTCCATGCACAA
>CAYQCZ010000472.1:0-712 GCA_964415955.1 uncultured Verrucomicrobiota bacterium
AGCTTTTGGAGGGTTCGATGGAAGAGATACTTCAATTGTTCGCCGACAGATTCGCCGTTGCTGTTAAACAAGAGCTTGCTGGTTATGACAGTGGAAGTGCTTCTTACCTACAGGAAAGAAATCGATTGGTCACGGTTTGGAAACAAGACAAAGTTTACGTCGCCAAGAAGCTAAAGGATTTTTGGTGGAAGAACGGAAAACGAGTTGTTGTAGCATTTGATAACACCGATCAGCTTCCACCAGCCTTGCAGGATCATTGTTTCTTGGTGGCCCATAGCATCGTTCGCGAACTAGCATGTATCGGTCTGATTTCAATGCGTGAAGAACGGTATTGCCGCGCAAGAACCGTTGGCGTGTTGGATGCATACCAGAATGCCGGTTATCACTTAGCCGCTCCGGACCTTGAAGGAGTTTTTGTAAAGAGAATCAACCTAGTAATCGCCGATCTTGAGTCGAGGGGGAGGTATGCCTTGGAAATCTTGCCTGACGACGCCCCTTTTGAGGAGATCAAAAGGTTTTTCTTTGCCTGCCTCAGACAGCTAAGGGATGGGAAAAATGCCCTGAAGCTTTTCTTGGAAGAGTGCTCGCGAGATAATACGCGACTGGCATTACAATTCTTTAGCCAGTTCATTTCATCAGGCTACACTCATGTGGAGGAGATGATTGCAACCAAGTATTGGACTGTGATCAACCATCAAGTAATCAAACCCAT
>CAYQCZ010000472.1:722-3801 GCA_964415955.1 uncultured Verrucomicrobiota bacterium
AGAGGTTCAACTATGATGAAAATAAAAGTTTAGTCCCAAATCTCTTTCAATGTCGCACCCGCGCAATGGGATCACACTTCACTGCGATTCGCATACTGAAACTACTGGGAGGAGGTGTTAGCACATCACCCGATCAAGGCGGATTCTACAGGGTAGATGTGATCATAGACGAGTTCGAAAGCAAGTTTGGTATGCGTCAGGACGCAGAGTCGGCGTTAGATATGATGCTGCGATACGGTCTAGTCGAAGCTAATAATCGTCTCGATACCTACACTGTTGAAAAGGCCGGGACGGAAGGGCGCGAACTAATCTACGCTGATGAAGTTCGCGTCACCGCTTTCGGGCTTTATATGCTGGAATATTTGTGTGGAACATTTACCTACTTGGACTTGATCTCCTTAGACTGTGGATTATCGGACGAGAAACTCTATCACTCATTTTGTAAGTCTGCTTCCCAAGAGAGGAATTTTGGCACATCGGGAGACAAGAAATCACGGTTGGAGTTACGTTTGAAGAGGACGGCAGCGTTCGTCGCTTATTTGCGTGAGGAAGAATCCCGTGAAAAGGGTGAATTCCTGCTAAGTGATAGCGAAACAGTAGTTGACGGAATTGAGGCCTCTTTCGAGGCAGACAAAAAGCGCGCGTTGGAAAGTGCCAGGAGAAACATCTCCAGCCAGTGATTACAATTCGGCGGACTCCAAGGTTGCCCCACTCAACCACCACCCAGCAACGGTGTCACCTGCATGAATACCGGCAGGTAATCCTGCGATGCCTTGCGCTTGGGCTGTTGCTGCGGCTTGGGATTCGGGCGCTTGGCCGTCTCCATGATGCCAGTGGCGAACTCCAGCACGTGGCCTTGATGAATGAGCCAGTGAAGGTCGGCCACCACGGCGGCTTCGGCGGGACTTGGCGTTACAGGTGCAGGCGCAGCTCCACCTTCCGGCGCGGCAGCAGGAGCGGCATGCGCAGCGGCCAGTCCGGGGGCCAGGGCCTCCATGAGCTTGAGCCGTGTGCATCCAGGCGTGGCATCGATGAAATGCATGATGCGCGCCACACCCTCCGAAACCGGCGTGCTTTCCAGGTCCAGAAAACTCGGCCGGGCCACGGCCACATGGGTGACCGTCTTGTCCTTTTTGAAGAATTGCAGTCCCAATGAGGAGAACTGCTGGCTCAGCACATTCACCAGCTTCAACGGGAAACGCCGCTGATCTTCGACCTGACGCCGGGCCAGTTCGCGCAACGGCTGGCAGCGCAAATTGAGCGCGGCCACACCGGGAATGGACAGCGACTGCACTTCCTTCACCACCGCAGAACGGTGCGTGGCCATGAAATGGGATTCCAACGCATCACGGCTGGCCAGGCGCATCGGTTCGGGCACGTTGAGGCAGACATACTCGGTCTTGAAGCTCTGTTCCTCCACCCATTTCTTGACCTGTTCCTCGTCCTTAACGGTCTTCACGCGTGACTTGAACACATCAAACGGCACCCGGGCGAAGCGTTCGGCGTGCAGGCGGGTGAGGGCCGCCTGGTAGCCGTGCCAGTTCGAGGGCCCGAGCGTGACGCCGCTCATGCCACACACAGCCACCTGGGAGAAGCTGCCCTTGGGGGCGTCCGTGGGCGTGCGCTCGGCCTGGTAGAACTTGTCGAAATGGCGGTTGAGCGCATGGCGCGCCGCTTCATCAGCGTCGAGCCAGAGCGTGTCATCCAGGGTGCAGGCAAAGAGGCGTTGTGCGGGCGCATCGCCCTTTTTCACCACGCGAAACTCGACATGAAACCGCTCGGGCTTCTGCGCCACCAGCGCGGCGATGTCAAACAACGGATAGGCACGCCCTCCGAGCTTGATCTGGCGCGCGATGGATTCCACGCCTGCCTGTTCGGGGATCAGCGTTACATCCACCTGCGGCAACGGAGGCAATGGCGCGCGCTCCTCACGCTGACCAAAACGTCCGGGGCGGCCACGATCCGGCCCCCTGTCTCCACGGCGCTCCCCACCCTGCGGACCACCACGACGTTCCGGCCGCGGACCACGCGGACCACCACGGTCGCCGCGCGGTTCCCCCCGGCCACCGCCATCACGGCGTGGACCACCGGGACCACTGCCTGGGCCGCGCGGGCCACGGTCCCGTGGAGGGCGGTCGCCGCGCGGACCGCGTCGTGGACGGGAGTCGCCCGAGTCACCCTCGAACTGGGAGTAGCGGTTTTCCTGCGGGGACTTCCTTGCCCATTCAGGGAGGAAATGCAGATCCAAATTCAGATCACTGTCTGGTGTTGTGCTCATTCAAAACGGCCTTCAGGCCCAGTCGAAAAACGCGCGCAGCATGAATACCCCCCCTCTGGATTGCAAGCGTGCTGGGTCATGAAAAACAGCCTATGACGCATCCTGGCACTGACTGGAATCATACCAACTGCCAATGAATTTCGGCAGAATCTCCGACCCGCCGCAACCGTCTCCCTCTCCCTTTGCGGAGCAAGGGGAGAGGGTCGGGGTGAGGGGTCGTCCGCTTCGCGCATGGGTGCCAGCACCCCTCATCCGGCCTGCGGCCACCTTCTCCCCTCGCTCCGCGAATGGGAGAAGGCGCGCGTCAGAACTGGCGGTTTTACAGGATTTCACCAGCATTGGTATCAGCCGTGGCCTATTTCGATCCCACTCGTCTCGTCCGCCACGTAGGACAGGCTTCCAGCCTGTCTCACTGACTTTCCGGAGTTGAAACGCAGGGGGCGCACTGCTTCCGTCTGATCAGAAGGACGGGCTGGAAGCCCATCCTACGTCACGCCAGCACCGCCTTCACCACCTGCGCGCCCTCCACGCCGGTGAGACGCTGGTCCAGTCCCAGGAACGGGAAGGTGAAACGGTTGTGATCAATGCCGAGGCAATGAAAGATCGTGGCGTTGAAGTCGTTGAGGCTGACCGGATCCTTCACCACATTGTAGCTGAAGTCGTCCGTCTCACCGTAAACCGTGCCGCCCTTGATGCCGCCGCCCGCCATGAACATGCAGAAGTTCTTCGGGTGATGATCGCGTCCGTAATTGTCATCGGTCAGCTTGCCCTGTGAATAGACGGTGCGTCCGAATTCGCCAC
>CAYQCZ010000473.1:0-3792 GCA_964415955.1 uncultured Verrucomicrobiota bacterium
TTCCTCCGTGCGGATGCTGGCGGCCTCGGGCAGCACGCCCTTCTCCAGGCTGGCCGCCGCCAGCTTGAACGACACATCGCTGACAGTGAGCGAGAACGTGGAGAACGCATTTTGCGCCGCGCTGACCTCAGGCTGGGGAACGGGCGGAGGAGTGGCGGGTTTGGGAGGTGCGGGAGGTTCCTTGGCAGCGGCTTCCTTGGCCTTCTGTAATTCAACGACTCGCTTCCGATTGCTCTCGATGGACTGCTTGTCCTCGCCTTTGACTTGATCACCAAGTTTCCCGGCCAGCTTGAGCGACTCGTCATAAAGCGCAGTCGCCGCGGTGTAGTCCTGCTTCTGTTCGGCAACTCTAGCGCGTGAGAGTGTTTGATTAAGAATGACCTCTGTTTCCTGTTTCCTGAGTGCTTCTTCCTCAGCATTTGGAGCTGGGCGGTTCTGCGATTTCTTAACAATCGCGTTTCCGCTGCGCTGCATCTCGTCCCGCCTGCGGGCTTCGTATGCGAACTGCTGCTCCTGAATCAGGGAGAGGTAATAATACGCAAGCTGGTTGGCTGGATCGTTCTTGATCGCTTCACGAAGCTTCGTTTCCGCCTCATCAAGTTTGCGTCCTTTGAGTAATTCCTTTGCCTCTTTCACCTGCGGCGGCACGTCATCGTCCAAATCCATTCCCAGGTAATGCGTGATGTCAAAGTCACTATCCGGATTTCGAGCAATACCACTTGCGAGAGAGCCGACGAATGAAGGCTGTGTGCCAAGTTTATGCTGATTGGATTTGGAATCCTCCGTGGAATTCCTAGCCGACGACTTAATCTCCGCATCAATCCTTGCCAGTTCAGACTGGGCGACTTTGGCGCGGGTTTCCCACATGGCGGCTTCCTCCTTCCATGCGATTGCTTCCTCCTGCGTGGGGCCGGATCGGGAGCGCACCTTTGCCAGCTTGGCCTTGGCATACTCCATCTCCCTTTCGATGCTGGCCTTTTTCTCGCCCAGTGCTGCCATCTCACTTTGAGGTGATGCTTTGGTGGATTCCGTCTTTTCTGCTGACTTGTATTCTTCAAGCGAGCGACGCCACGCATCCAGTTTCTTGTCCGTTGTAGCAGCCGACGTGAGTCGGCTCTGATCTGTCTGCGATTGGGATTTACTCGCCAGCTCACGTTGGTTGGCAACGGGTTTGGAGGATGGCGCGATTGAAACCCCGTCCACCATGTCTCCGACAGCGAGAAACTCATTGGATATTTCAGGCAGTGCCACGGTCGTGCTGCGGCCTCCGATGGTGCTGATACGCCTGTCGCGCAGTTCTTCATCTCCTGCCTTTTTCTCAAAAAGCTCTGCAACCTGCTTCTCCTCCTGCAAAGCCTGAGCGTATCCCGATGCAACCTTGGCTTTCACCGCTGCCTCGCGTTGAACCTCCGCGATCTGTTTGAGCGACACTTCGGCTTCCTGACGACGCAGGACTTCCTGTTCCGCTTTGGCAGGAGCATCCATCGATTTGGCCAGTTCCTTTCTATCCAATGCGGCGCCGCGTTCCAGGCTGTCCGTTTTGGCTTCGAGGTCCGTCAGCAATGACAACTCCACATTACGCCGGGATGCCGTCTGGCCGCCGCCCTGCTGCGCTCCGGCGACCTGTGAGGCTTTGGCCAGTTCCTCGACTTCCGCGAGTTTCTGACCAAGCTCTGCAATCTGGTTTTGTGGAATCGCCGCATTGCCGTAACGCCCGAAGGGTGCATTTTCCTTCGCCTGATCATCTGGTGCCTTGGGCTGTGGATCGAATGCCCACGTGTTTCGTGCTAATCCATTTCCATCGAAATCCTTGTTGGTGCCGCTGCGATTGGCGGATGAAGCGGGCTTCGCAGGCGACGGAGCAGGTGCTGACGTTAGCGCTGGTATATTCGGGGAGCCGGGAGCTATTCCAGAAGTTGTCATCCAAAGCCCCTTTGCGTCCGTTGGCGCCACGTATGCGAAGTTTGCTTCTGTGGACGCTGATTCTGGCACCACGATGGCGGCGAGTTGATCAATGGATTTGCGGTTGTCGAGTTCGCGTCCGACGGCCATTGGCTGCTCGGGATTGGCACTCTGACCAGCCACACCTGCATCACTCCTGCCGGTCGGTGCGATGCCACCGCCAAAGCCGCCTCCACCTCCGCCGATGCCTCCCGAGGTCTGAAAGTTGGCTCCAAACCACGCCTGTGGCTGGCCGTTCTGACCCGCCTGCATCGGGTCGGTGGAGGGTGCGATGGTGATGGTGTCTCCTGCCGCTACTTGCGCCTTCGCATCGAACATGACCTGCTGATCCGCATCCTTGCTCGCGCCCGGCAATGCGATTCCACCTGAGCGACGCGTGGCGACCTCACCCCTTTCGGCTGGTGAGATATTCGCGGCCACAGCGCTAGGCCGTTCGGGAGTGTAATCTACAGCAGGTGGCGGCGTTTCCACCGGTAATGCTGTTATCGCTTTGTATTTGCGCGCGTCGGAGGACGACGCCTGGCCGCTGACTTGGAATCTATCGACTGCTTCTGGCCGATTGAACGTAGCTGACGCTGGCATTGATGCCATCCCTGTCGGACGAGCGAACAGGCTCATTTGCTCGGTCTCGGCAATTGCGTATTCAGCCCTGGTCAATTCCAGCCGTCGGCCGAACCAAAACGCACCGATCGTCGCCACGAACATCAGCATGGCTGCGAGTTGCAGCAGTTCCCGGCGTTGTTTTGTCCAGAAGGAGACTTTGACAATCTTCGCGGGTTGATGGGCGGGCTTCTTGAGGCGTTCCAGCAATTGCTGGCGTTTGTCGGCGGCGAGGGTGAGCGGCTCGGGTTTGTCACCGGTTTCCAATTCCGCCACAGGCGCGGCTTCGCGGACGAGATCGTGGGCTAGCTTCAGGCGGTCGTGCAGGCGGGCCAGTTCGGGATCGCTGGCGATGCGTTCGCGCAAGGCTGCGGCTTCGTCGGGCGGCAGTTCGCCCAGAAGCATCGCCGTGATGCGTGATTCCAGCTCGTTGTGGGAGTCGTGTGGCATGTCAGGTGTCATGTGGCACCGCCTTTCTTGAACCGCATGAGAGACACGGATTCCACGAATTGGCACGGATCAGGAGATGGGAGTTGTCCCGAATCTGTGAGATTCTGTGAAATCCGTGTCCGCTTCGATCAGCGGTTCTCAGTCTGAAAGTTTGCTGCGTGTGATTCATGGCACGAGTCCGGTGCGGGCGAGTTCGTCGGCAATGGTTTTCAGGGCGTGATGCAGGATGTAACCCACGTTGCCGCTGCTCAGGCCGGTGCGTTCGCTGATTTGTTTGTAGGACAGGTCTTCGTTGAATTTCAGCCGCACGACCTCGCGGCTGCGTTCGTCGAGCGTGGCCAGGCTGAGTCGCACCAGCCCGATGCCCTCGGTGCGGATGATCATCTCGTCGGGAAAGGGATCGGGATCTACGCCGTCTTCAACACCAGCCGCCGGTCCGTCCTGCTTTTGAGTGTGCATGGGAACGATGCGGGCGGACTGGCGACGGTGGTTGAGGGCGAGATTGTGCACGGTGCGGTAGAGCCAGCGGCGGGGCTCGCGGACTTCGTCGAACTGGGCGTGCAATTTCATGAAGGCTTCCATGACCACGTCTTCGGCGATCCCCCGCTCGCCGGCGAACCGGAGCGCGTCATGGAGCAGGGGCGATTCGAGGGCTGCGAACAGCTCCTCGAGGGTCTCGGACCTGGGCGGGTCCGCGCTGGGTGCGTCGGGTTGGACCACGGTCATTGTCGTTTGGCGTCCACGCGTTTCATCAGGCGGTCCTGCCATTGTGCGGCCACT
>CAYQCZ010000474.1:0-3789 GCA_964415955.1 uncultured Verrucomicrobiota bacterium
CTGATTTCAGGCGGCCGGATCATCGATCCAGCCAGTCAGACGGATGTCAAAGGCGATGTGCTGATCTGTGACGGAAAAATCGCCGCAGTGGGGGCTGTTGCCGCATCCAAAGCTGCCCCGGACACGGCTCGCATGGATGCTTCCGGCAAGGTGGTCTGCCCGGGATTGATCGACCTGCACGTGCATTTGCGCGAGCCTGGCCAGTCTGCCAAGGAAACCATTGCCTCAGGGACTCGCGCCGCCGCCCAGGGTGGTTTCACCACGGTGGTGTGCATGCCCAACACCTCGCCCTCGATCGACAGCGCATCCACGGTGGCATGGATTCGGGAGAAGGCATCACGGGAGGCCTGTGTGAACGTGATGGTGACCGGCGCCATCACCAAGGGCATCGCGGGGGAGGAACTGGCACCCATCGGCGCATTGAAGCAGGCGGGTGTGGTGGCCATCACCGATGACGGACATTGCGTGCAGAACAACGAACTCATGCGGCGTGCGATGGAATATGCCCGCATGTTCGACCTGCCGGTGATGGATCATTGCCAGGATTACAAGCTGGTGACGCAGGGGGTGATGCATGAGGGCTACTGGAGCGCGGTGCTTGGATTGCACGGCTGGCCGTCCGTAGGCGAGGAAATGATCGTCGCGCGCAACATCCAACTGGCTGAGCTCACCGGCACGCATGTGCATTGCCAGCATCTGAGCGCGGCGGGCAGTGTGCGGTTGCTGCGCGAAGCCAAGGCGCGGGGCATCGCCATATCGGGCGAAGCCTGTCCGCATCATTTCACACTCACCGACGCGGCCATTGCTGGTGGTGACACCTTCTGGCAGAAGGACGGCGCGGGGGTGCATGGATACACGCAGAAGCCCTCGGCCTTTCCCACCTGGCCGCCATTTCACACGGGGGTGAAGATGAATCCCCCGCTGCGTTCCGCCGCCGATCGCGAGGCCATTTTGGAAGGATTGGCGGATGGCACCATCGAGATTCTCTCCAGCGATCACGCGCCGCATTGTGATTACGAAAAGGAGGTGGAGTTTGATTACGCACCTTTTGGCATCACCGGTCTGGAAACCGAACTGGCACTGAGCCTGATGCAGCTTTACCACACCAAACGGCTGGGGCTCATGGCATTGATCGAGAAGGTCACCACTGCCCCTGCCAGGCTGCTGCGCATCCCAAAAGGCACGCTGGCTGTGGGTGCTGACGGTGACGTGACGGTGTTCGATCCCGACCGTGGATGGGTATGGACCAGGGAGCAGACTGCCAGCAAATCCATCAACAGCCCGTTTTATGGGTGGCCGCTAAAAGGCCGGGCCGTGGCGACCATTGTTGGCGGCAAAATTGCCTGGCAGGAATAAACCACAAGCCCGCTGCGTCTGATCCACATGCTTATGAAAAACCTCACATTGTCCCGCATCGCCGGTCTCGCTCTGCTGCTCATTGCCTTCAACGTGGTTGCTGACGACGCGGGCTGGTTGACAGATTTTGAAAAGGCGAAGGAACAGGCCAGGAAGGAGAAAAAGCTCATCCTGATGGATTTCACCGGGTCGGACTGGTGCCCGCCCTGCATCGCGCTGCACAAGAACGTGCTCGGCAAGAAGGAGTTCATGGACTACGCCAAGGATAACCTCGTGCTGGTGATGCTGGATTTTCCGGAGAACAAACCCCAGTCCAAGGAGCAGCGTCGCCTGAACCAGGAATTGTCCGAGCACTTCAAGGTTGAAGGCTTTCCAACGGTGATCGTGCTGGATGCCAACGAGAAGGAGCTCAAGCGGGAGGTCGGCTATTCCGGCGCGGATGTGAAGACCTACATCGCCAAACTCAAGGCGCTCAGGAAGTGATGGCCCGTCGATTGTTCATGTGCGTCGCTGCGGCGGTCTTGTTGGGCGCAGGTTCGTCTGCGCAGGCGGCAGGATTGGAATGGCTGACCGATTACCCCAAGGCACTGGCAAAGGCGCGTGCCGAGAACAAACTGGTGTTGCTGGACTTCACAGGGTCGGATTTCTGCATCGCCTGCAAGCAGCTCAAGCAGGAGGTGCTGCCTCAAAAGGTCTTCGTTGAATATGCCGCGAAGGAATTGATTCTCGTGGAGGTGGATTTTCCGCTCAAGAAGCCGCTGCCCAAGTCCCAGTCAGAAGCCAACGAGGCGCTCAAGGAGCAGTTCAAGGTGGACGGTTATCCGACCTTGATCCTGGTGGATGCCCATGGGCGCAAGCTGGGGGAGATTAATTTCGATCAAGATGCCGAGGGTCTGGTCAGGAGCATCAAGGAGCTGAAATCCAAGGCGACGCGCTGACCCCGCTCAAAGGCAGAAGCACCCTCCCTGCTTTCACTGCTTTTCAGGACTTGTCGCAGTTCACATGGACGGCCATGTTAGTGACATTGCCGTGCTGTTACTGCCTTCAAACTGCTTTTCTCGTAGTGCCGCCATGCCCCTGTGGCAGGTGGTCTTTGTGCTGTTGTTTTCAGCTGCAATGTATGCCGCCGCAACCCCTGCTTCCTCCACGACCCGGCAGCTTCTGGGTGATCATTGCATGGACTGCCATGACGCCGACGTGACCAGGGGGGGATTGAATTTGGAACCCTTGTTGTCCGGGGAGTTCGAGCAGCGTGCTGACGACTGGGAGCGAGTGCTGGTCAAACTCAACGCCCGCCAGATGCCGCCGCTGGGCAAACCGCGTCCTGCTGAGGAGGGGTATGTATCCGTGTTGCGCGAGGTGACCAAAGCGCTGGACCGTCATGCCGCAGTCCACCCCCGGCCTGGTCGCACGGAAACCGTCCGGCGGCTCAGTCGCACAGAATATCAAAACGCCGTGCGCGACCTGCTGGACGTGCAGATTGATGCTGCGACATGGTTGCCAGCCGATGATGTGAGCCACGGTTTCGACAATGGAACCACGGGGACTTTGTCACCGACCCTGCTGGATCGTTACATCACCGCTGCCCAAAAGATTGCCCGTCTCGCCGTGGGTGGCGTCGAACGTGTGCCCGGTGGAGAAACCATCCGCATCAAGCCGGACATCACCCAGGAAGATCGCGTCGAAGGATTGCCGTTTGGCACACGTGGCGGGGCCTTGATCACCCATGTGTTTCCACGAGACGGCCAGTATGACATCCAGCTCCGCCTGGCGCGCGACCGGAATGAACTGGTGGAAGGCTTGACCGAGCCTCACGAAATGATCGTGTTGCTGGACGGCCGGGAGATGGCCCGGTTCACCGTGAAACCGCCGGGCGGTAGGGGGCATGAGCACGTGGACGATCATTTGAAGCTGCGACTGGCCGCGCATGCAGGGCCGCACCAGTTGGGTGTGACCTTTGTGAAGAACGGCGCATCAGTGCTCGAATACAAGCGGCAGCCCTACCAATCGCGATTCAACTTCCACCGGCACCCGCGCACGACTCCCGCGCTGTTCCAAGTTTCCATTGTTGGCCCTTACGAATCCACAACCCCGGGTGACTCGCCAAGCCGGCGGCGCGTTTTCACAAGCGTGCCCGGTTCCGCAGCGGAAGAGACAGGATGTGCGAAACAGATCATCTCACGGCTTTTGCGCCTGGCGTGGCGGCGTCCGGTGCATGATGCGGACGTGGCGCGCATTCTGCCGTTTTACGAGCAGGCCAGGGCTTCGGCGGACTTTGACGCCGGTATTGAATCAGCCTTGAGTGCGATCCTCGTGAGTCGCGAGTTTCTGTTCCGGGTGGAGCAGGCTCCTGTCGGCATCGCCTCCGGGACAGTCTATGCATTGAGCGATTTGGAACTGGCATCGAGGCTGTCGTTTTTTATTTGGAGCAGC
>CAYQCZ010000475.1:0-3778 GCA_964415955.1 uncultured Verrucomicrobiota bacterium
GTCCGCCAGTTCGATGGCGAAGAATCCCACCCCGCAGTAGGCATCGACCAGGTGACGTGCCCCGCTGTCCTTGAGCATGGATTTGGCCGTATTTACCAGCGACGGCAGCATGAAGAAATTGTTCTGGAAAAACGAATCGCGCGGCACGTCCCAGTCCTCGGGCTGGATGCGCAACACGACCTTCAAACCGCCCTTTGGCGGTGGATTGGCCCGCACGTCACTGATCTGGCGGCTGATGGCCGGCTCGGCGATGGCGCAGCCGAAAATGTCCTCCACGAGCCCTCCGTCATGCCGGATGAACCCGATGTTCAACCGTTGCTCTGGCTTGTTCCACTGGCTGCGGACCATGATGCGGTTGCGGTAGCCATATGGACGGGGGCAGGGGATTACAGGGGCGATGCGGTCTGACGGCACCTTGCCGATGCGCTGGAACAGGTCCCGCACCTGCTTGTGCTTGATCGCGAGCTGGGTTTCATAGCGGATGTGCTGATACTGGCAGCCGCCGCATGCGCCAAAATGCGGGCATTCGGGAGCCACGCGATCCGTGGATGGCCTGCTGACACGCAGCAGTCGGGCCCGGGCAAACTGGCGTTTCACCTCGGTGATTTCGATCTCCACCTCCTCGCCCACGGCCACAAACGGCACGAACACCACGAAATCATCGATGCGTCCCACGCCCTCGCCGCCGAAGGCGATGTCGGTGATGGTCAGGACGCATTTCTGCCCCGCTGAAAGCCCATGCACAGCCTGCTGTTCATCCGACATGGGCATCCTTTTCGTTCTCCACAATGCTGCGGGCCGCCGCTGCCACCCGCCCCTTCAATTCCCTGGGTTTGATCACCCGCGCCGCCCCTCCCCAGCTCAACACCCACCGTTCCACTTCGCTCAGGCTGGACAACTTCAGCCGCAGCTCCACGCCGTCCTTCAGCTCGATCAACTGCTGCGAGGGATGCCAGCGCTTCTCCCGCACGTAATCCGCCGCCCGGGCGTTGAACCGCAGGACCACATCAAAGGCACCCTCCGCCGAGTGGACCCCGAAGCTGTCCCCCAACATCTTCTCGAGGGAAAATTTCCGCATGCGCGTGAATGTCCTGCCGGTGAGCTCGACCTCCTGGACGCGCGCCGGAACGAACTTCCTGAAGTCCTTGCGCAGATGATCATACGCGAAGAGAAACCATTCGCCGTTGATGTTCGCCAGATGATGCGGGTCCACCACCCGGCTCTCCGAAGTCCTGCTGCCCGGCTTCCGGTAGCTGATGCGCAACTGCCGGCACTGCGCCGCCGCCTTCGCCAGCACGTCAAAGACGTTCAAGTCCAGGATCGGTTCCGCTGTGAGCCGGAAGCTGATGGTCTGCTCCCAGTCCGCAAAGTTGAACGACACCGCATCCGGCAGTGATTCCGCGATCTTCTTGAAGGCGCTCAGCAGCGGCTTCTCGAAGCTGGTGCCCCGATACTGCTGCAGGGCCTTTTCCGCCACCAGCAACGCAAACAGCTCCCCCTCGGTGATTTGAAAGGATGGAAACGCACTCACCTCCTCCGTGTAATGGTAGCCGTGCCGCAGCGCGTCGTATTCAACCGGCAATCCCAGCCTGTCGCGCATGAATTCAATGTCCCGGTGCACCGTTTTGGAGGCCACCTCCAGGTCCCTCGCCAGCGTTGTCGCATTCGGGAAATCCCCTGCCACAATCGCCTTGTGGATGCGCAACATGCGTTCCAGCGGCGGACGGGAATGACGGTCTGTGACAGGCATGCAGGGGATGGCTCAATGCAAAAGGGCGCGAAACTGATCGCGCCCTCTGCGGCTGGCATTCATGAACGGCTACTGGGACAGTTTGGCCAGCAGTTCGTCGTTGGTCTTGTGCTTCTTGAGCGCAGAGAGAAGGGTCTCCATGGCCTCGATCGGGTTCAAGTCCACCATCGTGCGGCGCAGCTTGCGAATGGCATCGATGTTCTTTGCAGGAAAAAGTTTTTCCTCCTTGCGGGTGCCGCTGCGGGGGATGTCGATGGAGGGAAAGATGCGGCGGTCGGACAACTTGCGATCCAGCACCAGCTCCATGTTGCCCGTGCCTTTGAACTCCTGAAAGATGAGTTCGTCCATGCGGGAGCCGGTTTCAACGAGAGCCGTGGCAATAATCGTCAGCGATCCGCCGCCCTCGATCTTGCGGGCTGCGGCGAACATCTTGCGCGGGATTTCCAGCGCGCGGGCATCCACGCCGCCGGTCATGGTGCGTCCGCTGCCGCCATGCACGCTGTTGTAGGCGCGGGCCACGCGGGTGAGCGAGTCCAGCAGCACAAGCACATCCTTGCCACCCTCGACCATGCGGCGGCAACGCTCGATCATGAAGCGCGAGAGGCGGACGTGCGTTTCCAGGTCCTGGTCGTTGGAGGACGCCACAACTTCGGCCTGGACTGAACGCTGGAAGTCCGTGACTTCCTCGGGGCGCTCATCGATGAGCAGCACCATCACGAACACGTCGGGATGGTTGGTGGTCACGGCGTTGGCGATCTGCTTGAGGATGGTTGTCTTGCCGGTGCGTGGAGGAGCCACGATCAGGCCGCGCGTGCCTTTCCCGATGGGCGTGACGAGATCGATGATGCGGGTCTCCAGGACGTCCGGCGCTGTCTCGAGGTTGAACTTCTCGATCGGGTCGATGGTGGTCAGGTTCTCGAAGCGAACCTGGTTCGTGTATTCCTGGAAGGGAATGCCGTTCACCTTCAGCACCTCGCGCAACTGCGGGCTGTTGCCCCTGTGCGGTGGCTGGAGTCGGCCCTCAATCTCGGCGCCTTCGCGCAGGAAGTTTTTCTTGATCGTGTCCGGCGTGACAAAAATGTCCGACGGCTTGGGCTGGTAACGGTTCTCCGGCGAACGGAGAAATCCAAATCCCTTTTCAGAGATTTCCAAAAATCCGATCCCGGTCTCGGGAACGGTCATGTCAGGTTTGCTCATAGATGATGGAATTGGTCCACTGAAACGGCTTGAATCCCAAGAAACCCGCGTCAAAGAGGGTGATCAGGAAAAACCGCGAACCCAAAATCCAATTTCTTCTGGGGGCGGAAACCAACCGATTGGTCAGTGACTGGGTTAGCAATAGACGGTTACGCGGCATGGTGCAACTAGAAACTTGATCACTAGAAACTTGATCAGCCGGCAACGAGCCGGACAACGGCACGAATGTGGGCATTGAGATCATGAAAGGCTTGCAGCAGGGCCCTGCGTTGAAAATGCTCGCCCATGCTCACCTATCTGCTGGTCGGGATTGCCATCGGTGCCGCCATGGGATTCGCAACCGGCTGGCTGTTCGCCCGTCAGCGTTCGCAAGGTCCAGCGCAGGACGACAGACTGGCTCAGGAACTTCGCCAGCAACTGGCCCAGCGGGAAGCGGAACTGGCTCGGGAGCGTGAAAGGGCCGGGCAGGCAACGGTCCAACTGGCTGCGGCCGAGGCCAACCGCACAGCTGCCGAGAAACTTCTGAATGAGCAGCGGGAGCTGCACCAGATGACGCTGCGGGAAGCCAGGGCTGCGCAGGACAAGGCGCTGGCTGACGTGCGCGAGGCATTCAAGGCGTTGAGTGTGGATGCCCTGAAGCAGACGCAGCCGGAGTTTCTGCGGCTGGCCAACGAGACGCTGGCCAAGTTTGCCGAAGGTGCGAAGGGGGATCTTTCGCAGCGCCAGGAGTCCATCAAGACCCTGGTGGAGCCTTTGAAGCAGCAGCTTGAAAGCTATCAAAAGCGGTTGCAGCAGGCGGAAAGCGCCCAGTCCAGCGCGCTCGGAGAGGTG
>CAYQCZ010000476.1:0-3691 GCA_964415955.1 uncultured Verrucomicrobiota bacterium
CAGCTTCTCGGTCAGGGTCGTCTTGCCGGCGTCCGGATGCGAAATGATCGCGAACGTGCGGCGTCTCTGGATTTCATCGTGAATGGCCACGGGGCGCGCACCGTATCAAAAACCCGGCCAACGACAAGGGGAGAAGGCATGGGCGTCCGGGCAGGCGCATCTAATTTGAGGGGTCAAGGATCGTGCTCGATCCAGAAATCGACACCTGCATGTCCGAGGTGGGATGGAGAACACACATCCCAAACCCAGTCTGGACGGGCATTTCAAAGACCTGTCCGATCCATGTGTGAACGCGCGCAGGATCAGGACCTGACGGGCATGCTTGTCATCGTGGCCTGCCCGTTGCTCTCTGCGGGCGGGCCCCTCAACGCGATGGAGGACTCTGGCAAGGCCGCGCTGGACAGGCTCATAACGAACCACCGCTTCAATACAACAGCCGTCCGGAGCCGGCTGATCACGGTTTGCACGGGCTGCGATTTCCGGCATGTTAAGCCTTGTTGAAATCGAAGCGCAAAATCTTCAACCGCCGCAGCTTCATTGCCGCGTCATTGCTTGCCGGGGCGGGCGGTGCCTGGGTGTCTTTGTCCTCGTCATGGACGGCGCGTTTCTTCCGCGAACGTTTCAAGGAACTTGGGCGCAGCGTTCCCAAGGCGCCGCTCAAGCCAGTGCCTGACGAGTGGGATGACAACGCCATCACCATCGCCTGGCTGGGGCACGCGTCCGTGTTGGTGAACTTTTATGGCGTGCGCATCCTGACAGACCCGTCGTTCTTCGATCGTGTGGGCGTTGATCTGAAGCTGGGTTCGCTTGGACCGAAGCGTTTTGTGGCATGCGCTCTTTCGCCCAAGGCCGTGCCGGAGATCGACCTGCTGCTGGTGACCCATGCGCACTTCGATCACCTGGACATCCCCTCACTGGGTGCAGTGCGTGGCAGACCGCCCGTGATCATGTCCCGTGACACAGCGGATTTGCTGCCGCGCAAACACTACTCAAGCGTCCAGGAATTACGCTGGGAGGAATCCACCGTGGTCAGGACACGGCATGGCGACGTGCGCGTGACCGGACTGGAGGTGAACCATTGGGGCGCGCGGGTGCGACGGGACACATGGCGTGGCTACGGCGGATTCATTGTGGAACGCGAAGGGGAGAAGCTGCTTTTTGCCGGAGACACGGCGGACACGCCGTTGTTTGCGGAACACAAGGCGAAAGGGCCGTTCACAGCGGCGATCATGCCCATCGGCGCGTATGACCCGTGGATACGCAGCCATTGCACTCCTGAGCAGGCGGTGCAGCTTGCGAATGCCGCCGGGGCCTCAAAGCTGGTTCCCATTCATCACCAGACCTTCAAGCTGAGCAACGAACCGATGAATGAACCCTTGGAACGATTTCAGGCTGCATTGACTGCTGAGCCGGAACGTGTTGCGTTGACCGAGGTGGGCGAAACCACGGTGATTTGAACAGGCGTCTTTGCCTCCGTGCCGCTTCATGGTATTGTCTCCTCCGCTGAATAGGACTCCGGCATCACCGTCTATGTCATTGTTGTTATGAAAAAGCTCATCATCGCCCTGCTCGCCGTGTGCACCACCCTGCCGACCCAGGCGCAACTTTTCAGCAGTGAAGGCCTTGGTGGCGCGCTGCTGGGCGGCATCGCCGGGGGCGTCATCGGCCACAACAGCGGACGCAGGACGGCGGAAGGCATCGCCATCGGCGCAGGAAGCGGCCTGTTGCTGGGCAGCCTGTTCGGGCAGGCGCGGCGGGACAGCGGTTTTTACAATTCCCAGCCGTTTTACGGATATGGGAATGATCCATTCTTCAACGATTTCAACACCGGCTATCCGCGTTCCGGCTTTGGGTTTGGCCCGACGTTTTACTCCAATGGCTTTCGGCGACCTAACTACGCACTGACCGGTGCGGCACTGGGCGCACTGGGTGGCGCGGTGATCGGACACAACAATGGTCGTCAGACGGCCGAGGGCGCAGGCATCGGTGCCGCTGCGGGATTGCTGCTGGGCGGCATTGCCGAACAGAACGCACGCCGGCGCGAGGCGATGTATTCCCAGCCGGTGTTTGTCACGCCACAGGCTTCAAGCTATTTCACACCGGCGTTCCAAGCGGCATCCGCTCCGGCCCAGCCGCAGCAGCCCGCCACACAGAACATCACGATCATCAACAATTATTACGGCGGCAGTTCGCCGATGACCGGTGCCAACTCGCTCTTCGGCCGCTGATGAAGGCGGCTTGCCAAGACGCACCCAACCCTGTCGAATCACCCCATGAAGATGCACTTTTCCAAATGGTCACCTCCCGCAGCCGCCATGGCCGCAGCGCTCCTCGTCGGCTGCGCCACCGGTGTTCAAAATCCGCGCGGCGTGCCGGTCACCGAGATGAAGGCCGATGAACGCGGCTTCGTGGCGGGCACTGGCGTGGAGTCGCAGGATCTCGTGGCCGTCACCGACAAGATGGCGCGCAGCATCCTTGGCATTCCGCAGATTTCCCAGGCGCAGGGCCAGCCGCGCATCCTGCTGGACCCGGTGGTCAATGAAACACGGTTTCCCATCAACAAGGACATGTTCCTGACACGCATCCGTGTGATGCTCAATTCCAAGGCCAGCGGCCGTGTGGTCTTTCTGGCACGCGACCGCATGGCGTCACTGGAACGCGAGCGTGACCTGAAGCAGTCCGGCGCGGTGACCAGCAACAGCGATCCCAACACCACGCAGTTCAAGGGCGGCGACTTCCTGCTCACAGGCAAGCTCTCCAGCCTCACCACCCGCACCTCCAAGGGCGTGAGCGATTACATCCTCTACACCTTCCAGTTGATCGACGTGAACACCAGCGACATTGTCTGGGAGGATTTCGCCGAGATCAAAAAACAGGGGCTGGAAGACGCGGCGTATCGCTGATCTGTCAGTTCCGGGCCGCCCATTTGTGCTTCGCCATGAAAACACTGCCCGTCATCGTGTCGGCAGGTTTGTTGGTCCTTCTGGCCGGTTGCGCCACGACGCCGCAGCAACGTGTGGCGCTCACGGGCGACCCGTTGGTGGACGGGCAGGCAAGGGCTTCCAAAGGACCTGCCAAGGACCGTGTGCTCTGGCAATACCGCACTGCCGCCACCGCCATGCGCAAGGGCGATTACGGCCTTGCCCGTCAGTTGCTGGACGATGCGATCATCACGCTGGGAGGGGTCTATGGGGACGATTCCAGCGCGCGCAAGGCCCGCAGCCTCTTTCAATCAGAGTCACGCAAGACGTTCATTGGCGAGCCTTACGAGCGCGTCATGGCGTATTTTTATCGCGGCATCCTCTACTGGATGGACGGCGAACCGGACAATGCGCGGGCGTGCTTCCGCAGCGGACAGTTCATCGACAGCGATCTGGACAACAAGGAATACTCGGCAGACTACGTCCTGCTCGAATACCTCGACGCGCTGGCCAGCGCCAAACTGGCGGGCGATCCCTCGGATGCGTTGAACCGCGCGCAGTCCCTGGCAAAGGTGGACAAGCTGCCCGAGTTCAATCCCTCTGCGAACGTCCTCATCTTCGGTGAATTTGGAACTGGCCCCACGAAATACGCCGCTGGCCAGTATGGCGAGCAGTTGCGTTTCAAGCCCGGCCAGTCACAGGTTGCTGCGGCACGGGTCACGGTGGGCGGACAGACCGTTGCCATGCGGGCGTATGATGACCTGAGCTTT
>CAYQCZ010000477.1:0-3682 GCA_964415955.1 uncultured Verrucomicrobiota bacterium
CGACCTCGACAATGTCGCACTTGCCGTTCAAGCCGAGCCGATCGGACCATACGGGCAAGGCGCGGAGCAGGATGACCTTCGATCCTGAATCTGAAATCTGCGATTCATATCCGGCCAGGTCGGCGTGTTCATGGACAATGTCGCCGCGATTGGTGTGCTCGTTGGCCTTGAAGATTCCCTCGACGTGGATCAAAGCGGCGCGGCGGGGACAGAATAGATACTGATTGATGGCGGAGAGCGGGATCATTTCACGCTCTCCGCCCGGCGGCGGTGGAACTGGCGGCAACTCGGGCACGTCAGCCTTGTTTCGGGCCGATGGATTTGCCCTCGTGGCGAAGGTTCAATTTGATGCCCTTCGGCAGGTTGGCTTCCGTCCATTCGCACTTCACGTCGTAGTCGGCGAAGGATTCGGGGAAGTTCCTGCCGGCAGCCTTCACTTCGGGTTTCAAATCCACTTTGATGCCTTCGATGAGCTTGTGGGCGTGGGCGCAGCCGAGGCGGGCTTCGCGTTTGTTCTGCGCGGCGTTGTTCGGATGCTGGGTGCCGCAGTGCTCAAAGTCGAACAGGCCACGCACGATCATTTCGCCGCGCGCGGCGGAGCGGTCGTGCTCGAACATGTTGAGCAACGCCTCGAAGAGCAATTCGAGGTCGGCATCCGTGAAGCCGGTCTTCTCGGCGAAGGCGGGGGATACGTAGCCTTTGGCCGCGTAGAGGGCATAGGGGACGATATGCTTGTTGCCCATGGTGCGGTTCTGACCGCTCCCGGTCTTTGCAGCCTTTTCCTCGTCCTCGTTCGTTGAGGCGCAGCGGGTGATCGTGACTTCAAGCGGAGTGATGGGGTGAAAAGACTGGCCGAACGTGAACTGCACTGGACCGCGCACCTGGCCATAGGCGGAACCCTTGAAAACCTTGTTGCCCGTGGAAAGCACCGCTCCAAATGCGCGCAAATCGAAGTAGCGCCTGCACAACCAGTCCAGTGCCACACGTTCCCATGCATCGCGGCTTTTATCTGCGCTCTCCTTGGCTGATGCGGGCGCCTCTGATTCGTCAATCAGCTTGTTCAGCACCGCTCCCTGGCGGATGAAAATGTGGTTCTGGTAGCCGTCCGCAGCGGGAGGCGTGAACTGTTCAACGAAATTGCGCACCTTTCGCTTGAGGCAAACGTCGGAGACGATGCCGCGATTGGTGTTGGGATCGAGGCGCGGCAGGTTGCCGGCATCGGGGTCGCCGTTGGGGTTGCCGTTGGTGACTTCGAACAGGAGGAGGAAGTCGTGGCGGTTGCTGAGGATGTTGTTGCTCATGGTGTTTGTGCTTTCGATGGTTTAATTGGCTGTAGTTTCGGAATCGGTAGAGCCGGGTTTCTTTTTCTGGTTGGCCTGACGCGCGGCGGCGTCTTCGGCCTGTTGCTGGTAGAAGCCGAGGGCGAACCGGCCCTGTGACTGGAGGTCAAGGGTGCGTGGGAACATCGGCGGCTTGCCTTCCGTTGGTGGCTTGAAGAGCGCGAGCACCTGTTGAATCTGCTCCGCGATGAACCGCTCATGACCAGCGAACCGGTCGGACTTACCGATCTTATTCAGGTGATGCCGGTTTAGCCGGAGCAACAGCGGGAAGACGCTGGCCGGTGAGACAGAGGCGGTGCCGAAGTAGCGATCAGTGATGGTGGCATTGGCCTTCTTCCAATCTTCGCCGGACTTTCGGTCTGCATTCATAGCCTTCTCCTGCGAACTGGCGAGGATGGCGAGGAGGCGACCGCAGTTATAGGCGGGGTCGTCAGTATTGGCGGTGAGTTTGGCTTCGATAGTCATGGTGTTTCCTTTTCGGTTGCGGTTAAGAATGAGTTTGAGCAGTGCAAAGCGACTCTGGTCGTAAAGGAGTTGGTAGTTTTCATCGCGGACGAGCTTGGAGTGGAGTTGATCGAGTATGGGTTTAATCAGGGAAACGGACGGTGCTGTTCCTTCGAGGGCGGCGCGGTAGAGCTGGGCGGCGATGTCCGGCTGAAGCTTTTCGTAGTCCGGAACCAGACGCCCTCCCTTCACAGTCAATGGAGCAGTGCACCCCGAGAGGCGGCTGACCGCCAACGGGGCGAATTCTCCGCCTTCGGAATCGGGCACAGAATCCTGAACGCCATCACCAAGCTCCAAATCGCGGAACCAGGATTTGAAGTGGTCAGCGGCGTCCGTGAGTGGCATTTGGACCCAATTCTTGATGACGATGCGCGGGCCGGCTGCCGTGAACGTGACAGCAATGAATTGGTCTGACTCTGGCGGCGTTCGTTCCATTCCGCTCCAAGGAGAAGTCATGAATTTGCGGAGGGTCAGCGGGTCGGGCCTTCGTAGAAGCCGAGCAAACACGTTGGAAACCTGCTCTGTCTGAACAGCCCAAAAGCAAAGCCAAGCTGGTCCAAGAGGCAGCCAATGGTCTTGTTGCTTCGACAAATACTGGAGCGCGAGCAGATACCCCTTGGATGCAGCAACCGATGTTGGCGCATTGTAGCTCTTCTCGAAACCGTAGGAGCGAAAGGATGGGCTCTCGAACCCAACAATTCCGGCTCCCGTGCCCTTTGCGGGCTTTGGAAGCCCTGTAACCATCGGGGTGTGGGTGCGGGCCAGCGGAGTATTGTTTTCACCAGTAACCAGACAGAGCCCCCGCTCGGCAGCTTCCTCGGTTTCTTCTGCCTCGCACGCATAGACGGTGCGCCAATGACTCTGTGCGATTTCGGTCTCGAACAGCGGTCTTGGGTCTTCTTCCTCCACCACGAAAGTCAGCAAGTCGCTGCCAAGGGGCTTGTCTTCGCCACCCGCGGTCCGCACCAGCCAACCCGTGCCCTTGTCATCCAACCAGAGGAATGGCGGTGGGTTTCCGTCCAGACGAGCCTTGAACTTCAGCACGGCGTCAAAACGGGGATCTCCGGTCGCGACCTTCGCTTCTTCGATCTGTCGCCAGAAGTCCTGATGCTTGGCCTGCAACTTCTGGGTCGACCGTTCGTTGGACGATTCGCCCGGTTTCGTGCTCAGGCAGAAGATTGCGCCGATGTCATCCACCAAGAAATCAGCGACTGTGCCGGAGTTCGTTGCCCGACTGGTTTTCGGCACTTTGAACTCCTTGCCCTTGTTCTTGCGGGCACCTTCTGTCTCCTGCGGGCCTTGACCGAGGAGGTTGCCTTGAGAATCCAGATAGATGATCCAGCGCACGGCCTTCGGGGAAAAGGCCAGGTCATCCAGCAGCTTCCGGGACTGGGCGAAGTCGTAGAGATGTTTCAGCAGCATGGTCAGTTTCCTCCGGTTGGGGTGGTCAGGATGCGGACTCGGGCGGGATGACAGTCGAGGCGCGATTGCTCGACCCGAGCGTGGAAGAAGGCGGGCTGGGGTTTGATGGGCGGACGTGTCCAGCGAGTGGGATTGGCGGCGTAGTCCTTGCGCCGCCTCGTCTGCTCGCCCTTCTTCAATCCGGCCAGCGAACTTTCGAACTCGCGTTCGTGGGCGGCGGCTTCCTCGCTCCGAAGCCAGCGAAAGCCTTGGGCGCGCTCGCGGTGATCGAAGACGTCGTAGAGCATCAGGCCGAGGTCTTCGGTGATCTGGATGGAGGACTGTCCCAGTTCGGTGTGGCGGCGTTGCAGGGCGTCGTCGGCATCGTCCTCCCATTCGAAGTCGGCGGCGAACTCCCTCATGCCGAGGCCGGGCCG
>CAYQCZ010000478.1:0-3679 GCA_964415955.1 uncultured Verrucomicrobiota bacterium
GGTGAAGGTTAGTCTGCTGTGCATGCCTATGAAACACACGCTCGCACTTCTGGCTGTTGCCTTGTCACTGGGGTCCACCTTCGCCGCCGACAAAAAGATTGTTCTTGTGGCCGGCACCCCGAGTCATCCGCCCCTGATGCACGAACATCGGGCAGGCATTTTGTTGTTCGAGAAATGTCTCAAGGGTTTTCCCGGCATCACCACACAGGTGTTCACCAACGGCGGACCGGAGACCTGGAGCCTGTTCGAAGGCGCGGCGGCCGTGGTGATCTACAGCGACGGCGGCGGCCGCCATCCCGCATTGCAACACAACCGCCTGGCCGAACTGGATGCGCTGATGAAGAAAGGCTGCGGGTTTGCGACCGTCCATTACGCCGTCGAGCCAACGATTGAGAAGGGACAAAGGGAGTTTCTCGACTGGATGGGCGGCGCGTTTGAAATCAACTGGTCGGTCAATCCGCACTGGGACGCTGATTTCACAAGTCTGCCGGCACATCCGATCGCCCGTGGCGTGAAGCCTTTCAAGACCAACGACGAATGGTATTTCCACATGCGTTTCGTGGACGGCATGAAGGGCGTCACACCCATCCTCACCGCCATCGCGCCGGAGAGCACGATGAGCCGTCCGGACGGGCATCACAGCGGCAATCCCGCCGTGCGTGAAGCGGTGAAGAACAAGGTGCCGCAGCATGTCGCGTGGGCCTTCGAGCGTGCCAATGGCGGGCGAGGCTTCGGATTTACGGGCGGTCACAACCATCTCGGCTGGGCAAACGAAGACCAGCGCAGGCTCGTATTGAACGCCATCCTCTGGGTGGCAAAGGTGGACGTGCCCGAACATGGCGTGCAATCCAAGGTGACTGAGGAGGAACTCATGTTGAATCTGGATGACAAGCCGGCTCCGCGCCCCCGGCCGGTGAAGAAGTGACAGCCGGCCTTCCCGCACCATCACCAATGCTTTGCCCGCAGGTGGCGAACGGCTTCGAACCATGGCCAACTGGCTGTTAAAGACTTTGGTGCGGACGAAGTTCGCCTTGACGAGCCGCGACGGGGCGAGCCGCCACATCGCGCGGCTGCGGGATGATTACCTTTCTCTGGCATCACGGGTCTCATCAGAGACCGGTGCCAGGCGGGTGCGGGTGCCGCGCATGCCCGGTGTGGATGAGGACATGCGGGAGTGGTCGTTGTTCATGCTGCTCGAACACAACGCCATCGTGAACCGCAGCATCACGAGCATCGTGGAAACACTCGCCCTTGGCCGGGAACTGACTGGTCCGGCATTGATCAACCCAAAAACGGACGTGATGCCGTCCGCGCATGCCGGACAAGAGGTGGTGGAGGCATTCCGGGATTCGGTGGAAGCGCATCTGGCCACGGTTCAGCGGTTGCCTGAACAATTCGCCGCTGGCATGAAAGAACATCCAGTCTTTGGCGACTTCAATGCCCACCAATGGCATTGCATGTTTGGATTTCACCTGTTCATCCATCGCCGCCAGGCGGGGCTGATCGTCTCCTGATTCCAGCAGGCCGGGAGACACGGGGCTCCAGCGTGATGAATGCTTCGACAGCGCACGGGGATTGAAACCACGCCATGCGGGACTGCGCGTCCGAGTTCCACCGAGGGTGTGGGAGCTGCCCCTTTGCCGGGAGCTTGCTTGCAATGAACGGCTTGCGCCGTAACATGCGCGCCAAGTTGTCGCACTCATGTTTGTCGCGACAACCGGCCAGCACATGATCCGGTCACTCGCATTCACCACCCAGGGGCGGCTTCACAGCCGCAACATCGACATGTTCCTCATGCCGACGTTGCTGGCGGACACGAATCTTTTTCTCTGGGTGGATCTGGAAAACGCCTCGGCGGAGGAAACGAAGGCCGTGCTGGAGGGGGTCTTTCATTTCCATCCGTTGTCCATCGAGGACTGCGTGGCGGCCAGTCCATCGCCCAAGGTGGAGGAATACACGCCGAAGGAGGGCGATTCCTTCACGCCCTATCTGTTCATCGTGGTGCATGCGGTGGATTACAGCCGCAAGGACGGTGTCTTCGCCACGAGCGAGATCAATTTCTTCCTTGGGAAAAACTTCCTCGTCACCTACCACGACCTGCCGCACCGGGCCATCAGCCTGGTGGAGGAACGGTGCGTGAAGGGCACCGTGCACGTGGCGCGCGCGCCGGACCGCGTGGCGCACACGCTGCTCGACTCCGTGGTGGAGAACTACAAGCCCGCCCTGGAGGAATTGTCCCTGGAGATCGCCGAACTGGAGGAAAGCGTCGTCATCGACCCCAGTCCGCAGGTGATCAACAAGATCATCGCCATCAAGAAGGAGGTGCTGCACCTGCGGCAGATCATCGGTCCGCAGCGCGAGGTGCTGGCCCGGTTCGCGCGGGGTGAATTCAAGCTCATCCGCGCCCATCTGGTGCCCTACTACCGGAATGTCTATGACGCGCTTTTCCATATCCACGAGCTTTCCCAGGGTTATGCGGATTCGTTGACGGGCCTGCTGCATGTGTATTTGAGCATGTCCTCCAACCGAACCAGCGAGGTGGTGAAGATTCTCACGCTGTTCACCATCATCACCACGCCCGCCATGCTGATCGGCACCTGGTATGGCATGAACTTCGAGGGCATGGCCGAGCTCCACAGTCCGACCGGCTATTACATCGCGGCGGCCACCACGGCGGTCTCCACACTCGGACTCGTGGCCTTCTGCATTCACAAGAAATGGTTCTGATGGCATGAATGCGCCCGCCTCCAGTTTTCTTGAAAAGGTCCTCGGCCGGATTGGCCGCCTGGATGCGGAGGGATTGCAGACGGTGGTCAAACGCCTGGCCCGCGAGCGGCGTTTCCTGGAAACGCTTTTCAACACCATCGAGGACGGCGTGCTGGTGCTGGATGAGGGCGGACGGATTCTCTACTTCAACCAGGCCATCACCACGCTGCTGGGCATTCCGGCGGAGGACGCCGAAGGCCAGCCCATAGGCCGCTACCTGCCCGAGTTCGACTGGACGCAGTTGTCGAGCATGGACACCGATGGCGGACAGCGCGTCGTGCGTCATGAACTGGAGGTCTCCTACCCGCGCCCACGATATCTGCGGCTCTACGCCGCGCCATTGGACGGCGAGACCTCGGGCGCTTCGGGCATGGCCTTGATCGTCCACGACGCCACCGAGGCACGGCAGAAAACCTTTGAAGCCATCGAAAGCGAACGCATCCAGGCACTGACACTTCTGGCCGCAAGCGTCGCCCATGAAATCGGCAACCCGCTCAACGCCCTGCACATTCACCTGCAACTCATGGAGCGCGAGCTGCGCAAACTGCGCCGCGGGCAACCCGCAGCCCGTGGCCGCGGCAGGTTGTCCGCCCGCAGGGAGCCCGATGCGGACATGGCCGACCAGATCGACAAGCTCGACCGTTATCTCGGCGTGGCCAAGGGCGAGATCACGCGGCTGGACTACATCGTCACCCAGTTTCTTCAGGCCATCCGCCCGGCCCAGCCCAGGCTCCAGGAGGTGTCCTTGAACACGATCGTCAGCGAGTCGCTGGACCTGCTGCGGCCTGAACTGGAGAACCGCGAGTTGCAGGTGTGTGAAAAGCTCGGGAAACATCTGCCCGACGCGCCGCTGGACGCCGCCCAGATCAAGCAGGTGCTGGTCAACCTCATCAAGAACGCCATGCAGGCCATG
>CAYQCZ010000479.1:0-3669 GCA_964415955.1 uncultured Verrucomicrobiota bacterium
TCGCGCCAATGCGTTGCTTGTCGATGTTCCATTCCTTCGCCTTGCTGCGCACAAACTGGAGCGCCCGGGCGGCATCGCTGATGGGCCATGACACGGGCGGCTTCACGCCGGCCTGGTGCGCCTGCGTGCTGTAACGGTAGTTGATCGACACCACCGAGATGCCCGCCTCCAGATACTTCTCAAGCGCTGAAACGTTCTTCTTGTCCCCCGCCACCCAGCCGCCGCCGTGAATGTGAAATACCAGCGGTGTGGGGCGTTTTGAGTCCGCCTTGTAAAAATCCAGCACCTGCCGTTCATGTGTCCCGTAGGGCACATTGGCCAGCGTGGGCTCGCGTTGGGCCGCTTCTGAAATTGCGTGCGATCCAAGAACGGCGATGGCGGCCAGCCAATAATGGACGTGTTTCATGCGGTCATGCTGACACCTCGATCGGAGGGCGCACAGTCAGAAATGATCCTTCGCATTGCACGCAAGGATGTGTTCCGGCACAACTTGTCCCATGCAACTGCCGCGTATTGCAGTGACCATGGGCGATCCCGCCGGTGTCGGGCCTGAAATCTGCCTGCGCCTGCTGGCCAGTCCTGAAATGGCGCGCTTGTGTGTGCCGGTGGTGTTTGGCGACGCCGCCGTGCTGCGGCGCGTGGCCGACTACGTGCAGGTGCCGCTGGAAGCACCGGTCATTGCGCTCAGAGACTGGCAGGACGTTTTCCAACATCTCAACTCACCTGCGGTGTTGGACATGGATTGCGTCGATGCGGAGGCTGTCATTCCAGGCAGGGTGAGCGCGACATGTGGCGAGGCGGCCTTTCGTTATGTGACGGCTTCCATAGATGCCGCCATGGCGGGGCAGGTGCAGGGAGTGGCCACGGCGCCCTTGAACAAGGAGGCGCTCCATGCCGCCGGGCACAAGTATCCCGGTCACACGGAGATTTTCGCCGAACGCATGGGCGCGGAACGCTCCTGCATGATGCAGTATTCGGAGGAAGTGACGTGCAGCTTCGTTACCGTGCATGTGGGTTATGCCGATGTGCCTGGACTGCTTACGCAGTCGCGCATCCTTGAAGTGCTTGAACTCACATCCGATGCGCTGGAGCGCATCCGAGGTCGCAAGCCCAGGCTGCTGGTCTGCGGATTGAATCCCCACGCTGGTGAGAACGGCCTGTTTGGCAACCGTGAAGAGGAACGCATCATTGTTCCGGCCATGGAACAGGCGCGCGCAAAAGGAATCGATGTCACCGGCCCCGTGCCGCCGGACACGGCGTTCACGCCAGCGCGGAGAAAGGCGTATGACGGCGTGGTGTGCATGTATCACGACCAGGGGCACATCCCTGTGAAGATGATCGCGTTCGACTCGGCGGTGAACACCACTCTTGGATTGCCGGTCATTCGCACCAGCGTGGATCATGGAACGGCCTTTGACATCGCGTGGCAGGGGAAGGCGAGCCCCAGCAGTCTCTACTCGGCGGTGCGGCTGGCCGCCAGACTGGCCAGCGCAACAAACATACACACGCAGAAGCGTTGAACAGTGGCTTTCATGGCCGCAGCAATCAGGGACGTTTGCCCTGGCGCACCCGTTCCTTCTTTTCCTCCAGTTCATCCTGGAGCTTCCTGCGCTCCGCCACAAACCGCTGCTGGAGTTCGCTGATCTCGTCGAACTTTCCAGCAGCCTCGGCCTTCGCCATCTCGTCTTTGAGACCGATTTCACGCTCAGCCAGTCGCGCCTTGTAACGCGAATCCAGCTCGGCCATCTGGTCCTTTTGCTTCTGGGTCAGTTTGACCGTGGGCGATTGCTTGTTCAGGCGTTCCATCGCCAGTTCGTATGCGGATTTCATATGTTCAAATGTGTCTGGAAGCCCCGCTCAATTACCGTTGGGAATCTTCGGATTCTTCTTCCACGGCATGTCGGGAAACTCCTTGGGGATTTCGACTGTGGGCGGCTGGGGTTTGGCCATCTGGAGTTCGGAATCAACGGACTGGCCTGGTGTGGGCGGGGCCATGTTGTCGCGCCATGAGGCGATGCGCGCCTGAAGCCCGTGGTGCTCCGCCGTCTTCTTGTCGCCTTTCTTCATGTAAAAGAGCGAAAGATTGGTGTGCACCAGTTGCTCCTTGGGCTTGAGTTTCTCCGCCTTGTGACCCTCGGCAATGGCGCGGTCGTAATCGCCCTTGCGATACCACGCCATGCCCACGGCGAGCTGCGTTTCGAAATTGTCCGGCTCGCCTTGCAGTATCTCCGCGAACTTCGCGATGGCGGCATCGTAATCGCCCATGCTGAAGTCCAGCATGGCCTCATCGTAAATTTCCTGTGTCGCCGGGTTCATGAATTGACAAGGGACGGTATGGCACGATTGTTTCGCATCCGCAAGCGCGCCCGCAGTGCGCAACATGCCATGGCCATGCCCATCCAGCTCATTTCCACCGATTTTGACGGCACATTGTTTGCCGAGTTCGAGAACCCGCCGGTGCCTTCGGCATTGCAGGGCATGATCCGCGCCCTTCAATCCCATGGTGCGACCTGGGTCATCAACACGGGACGCGACCTTTCCAGCCTGCTTGAGACCATGGGACGCGGACAGGTCAGCATTCATCCGGATTTCATCGTCGTGGTGGAACGTGAAATCTACGTTCGGCACGGCGGCCAGTATGTGCCGTTGGAGCCATGGAACAGCGAGTGTGAGAGGATGAACGCCGCCTTGTTCGAGCGGGTGCGGCCTGACGTGCCACAGCTCATGGCGTGGATCAATGAGCGCTTCGATGCGACCATCTACGAGGATCCGTATTCGCCGTTGTGCATGATCGCGGGCAACAACAAGGACGCTGACGCCATCATGGAGCATCTCAACGCGTATGCGGCGACGGTTCCCAATCTGACCGTGGTTCGCAATGACATCTACGCCCGCTTCTGCCACGGCGAATGCAACAAAGGGACGGCGCTGGATGAAATCGCCCGCCAGATTAGAGTGACGGCGGATGCGACCTTTGCCGTGGGTGATCATTGGAACGACCTGCCGATGCTGCGTCGGCGTCACGCGCGTTTCCTGGCCGCCCCGGCCAATGCAGTGCCTGAAGTGAAGACCGCGTTGAAGGAGCAGGGCGGCTACATCAGCAGCCAGAACTTCGGGCGGGGCGTGGCCCGGAGCCTGGAGTATTACCTTGAGACAGAAGGCGCCCTGCATTTGCTGAAGCCAAAGGCCTGATTCGCTGCGGACTCCATCGCGCCGGGCTTGCAATCCTTCCCCGCTCCCTCTCAAATCCCGTTCATGATCCAACTGCGCCAGACCACCTTTCAGACCCTTCTTTGCCTGTCGTTGATTTCCACCGTGTCCATGGCCGTCGCCCAATCAGGCGGCGAGGTTGTGCGGGGGCCGTTTCACAGCGCCACGGTGCGCGCACCGGGAACCAATGGTGTGATTGCGATGAAAGGCATCGTGGTGACCGTGGGCGCGGACCGCAAAGGCTGGATGTGCTACGACACGGATCTGATGCGCCTTTCCATGGCGTGGGAGGGTGAGTTTCTTGAGTTTGGCAACACGCTCAATCAGATCGCCTGGCCGCCACCACCGCAGGTGAAGGGCGCACCGGTCTTCGGCACTGCAGAGGGACCGGGTTGGGCGGGCAAGGGTTCCTTCGCGGACCCGCGCAGCAACGGACAAGGCCCGCTTCCCAAGGACTGG
>CAYQCZ010000480.1:0-3669 GCA_964415955.1 uncultured Verrucomicrobiota bacterium
GCAATCATCTGGCCAACATCGCGCATCTCAAACCGACCGATGAATTGAAATTTGTCATCGGCACGCAGGAAGACTACGAGTGGGCAAAACAACAGATCGCCGAACACTCGCTCGCCGGCAGATGTCCCCTGCTCTTCTCATGGGTCGCCCCCTTGGAACCGCATCAACAGGACAAATCACTGAAGCCGGTTCCCGCCGGACAAACCCCCATCACCCGGCAGCAACTGGTCGAGAGGATCGTGGCCGATGCCCTGCCTGTGAGGTTTCAACTTCAGATGCACAAGATCATCTGGCCTCCCGACCAGCGCAGCGTGTGACCAACACATGAGCAAAACCTCCCATGTGCTGAATCGTCTCCGTGATGTTGAATCACGCAATGTGACGTTCATCGACCCCGAGGGCGGCTGGCCCATTGTGTGGGAACGGGCGAAGGGCGTTTACGTCTGGGATGTGGAGGGGCGGAAGTATCTGGACCTCACCGGCGCGTTCGGTGTGGCCAATGCCGGGCATGCGAACAGTGCCGTGGTGCGGGCCGGACAGCAGCAGATGGCGAGGCTGCTGCATGCCATGGGTGATGTTCATCCCCACGCACTGAAGGCAAATCTGGCGGCCGAACTAAGCCGCATCACCTTTGGGCGCTGGAAACGCGGGGCAGGAGGCAAAACCATCTTCTGCAACGCAGGCTTCGAGGCCGTGGAAGCCGCATTGAAAACCGCCCGGCTCGCCACAGGCAGAAAAGGCATCATCGCCTTTGAAGACGGTTATCACGGGCTTGGCTACGGGGCGTTGAACGCCACACATCGCAGCCACTTCAGGGCCCGCTTTGAAAACCAGATTGGAGGTTTCGGCCACTTCGTGCCTTACCCCAAGCAGGGCCTGAAACGATCACCAAGAGTCCATCTGAAAAGTTGCGAGCAACTCTTGATGGAAGCATTCGAATCCGGAGACATCGGTGCTGTTCTTGTCGAACCAGCCCAGGCCCGCGGTGGCATTCACATTCCGCCGGCTGGCTTCCTCAAGCTGCTCCGGCGTGTCTGCGACGCACATGGCGCATTGTTGATTCTCGATGAGATTTACACTGGTTTCGGACGCACCGGGAAATGGTTCGCCTGCGAGCACGAGCGTGTCGTTCCTGATCTGATCTGTGTCGGCAAGGCATTGACCGGTGGATTTCCCATGTCGGCCTGCATTGGCCGCGCCGGCGTAATGGATGCCGCCTGGCCGGTCAGCAACGGCGAGGCCATTCACACCAGCACCTTCCTGGGTCATCCCGTTGGCTGCGCCATGGCACTGGCTCAAATCAAGGAATTGCGGAGGCTTGATCTGATCGAGCGTTCTGCGCGTCTTGGCAAGGAACTGCTGTCGATGCTGCAGTCGATGCGATCACGCCTTCCGCATCTCAATATGCAATCACGCGGCATCGGGCTGATGGCAGGCATTGAGCTTTTCAAGCCCGATGGATCACCGGACACGCAGACCTCGCTGCGCGCCATCAAGGAGATGCTGCACCGGGGATTCATCATGCTGCCGGAAGGCGAACACGCCAACGTGATCAGCTTCACACCGCCCCTGACCATCTCCGTCGCCCAGCTCTGCAAAGCCGTGACAGCGCTGGGCAAAGTGCTTGCGGAGTTTCGCAAACAGGATTGAGGCAATGAAGCTTTCTGAAATGCGCCAATTGCTGTCGGAGCGGAATCTGCTCCTGACCAAGTCGCTGGGGCAAAACTTCCTTCACGACGGCAATCAACTCCGGCGCATCGTGGAGGCGGCGTCATTGAGCCGCACAGACCAGGTGCTGGAAATCGGCCCTGGATTGGGACCATTGACAGAGCTTATCCTGGAAAAGTCTGGCAAGGTCATGGCCATCGAGAAAGACGGACGGCTTGTGACTATTCTCCAGGAACGCTTCGCAGGGCTCATCACACGTGGACACCTCGATCTGCTGAACGACGACGCTCTGGAGTTTCTTCGGTCCAACCCGCGCGACTGGTCGGCCTGGAAGCTGGTGGCGAACCTTCCCTACTCCGTTGCCTCTCCAATCCTCGTCGAACTGGCCCAGCCTGATCGCGCGCCATCCATGCTTGTCGCCACGCTGCAATTGGAAGTCGCCCGCCGCATTGTGGCCAAGCCATCGACAGATGATTACGGACTGCTCACGCTGTTGCTCCAGCTCCATTACGAGCCGGTAGGCATATTCAAGATCCCGGCAGGATGTTTCTTTCCCCCGCCCGATGTGGACTCCGCGTGCATCGTTTTGAAGCGACGGAACCAACCCTTACTGGACAGAGCAGGCTGTTTGCGGTTCACACGCATCGTCAAAAGGGCTTTCAGCCAACGCCGGAAAATGATGCTGAAACTGCTTCGCGCCGATTGGGATGAAACACGAATTGGCACCGCCATGGAAAAGGCATCCATCGGCACCAACGCACGCGCTGAGGAAGTGAGCCTGGAAAAGTTTGTTACGCTGACCGAGTCGCTGGACTGATCAAAGCAACTATCAGGCTTCCTTCTTCGGAGCGGCCTTCACCTCGATGTGCAAATCCCGCAACTGACGGGCCGTGGCAGGTGTCGGGCTTTCGGTCATCAAGCAGGTGCCCTTCGCCGTCTTGGGGAACGCAATCACGTCACGGATGCTTGGCGTTCCACAGAGAATCGCCATCAGGCGGTCGAAACCCAGCGCGATGCCGCCGTGCGGTGGCGCGCCATACTTGAACGCGTCCAGCATGTAGCCGAAGCGCAGGCGGGTTTCCTCCGGCGGAATCTGGAGCACTTCCTCAAAGACAGTGCGTTGCACTTCGGGCTGGTGGATACGAATGGAGCCGCCGCCCAGTTCCACGCCGTTGACCACGATGTCGTAGTGCTGGCCGCGCACCGCCTTGGGATCGGCCTTGAGATTCGGGATGTCCTCCTCCACCGGCGCGGTGAACGGATGATGGCTCGAATACCAGCGGTTCTGTTCCTTGTCGAAGCTGAGCAGCGGAAAGTCCACGACCCACAGGAAGTTGAACTGCCTGGGATCAATCTTCAGCTTGCCCTGCTTCTGCAACACGTCGGCGACATAGCAGCGAATCTTGCCGAGAATCTCGCAGGCTGTGAGCCATTGATCGGCGGCGAAAAGAATCAAGTCGCCTTCCTCGATGGCCAGTTTGGTCTTCAATGCCTCCTTCTCGGCGTCGGAGAAGAACTTCACGATGGGCGATTTCCACTCGCCATTTTCCACCTTGATGAAGGCCAGCCCTTTAGCACCAAAGCTCTTGGCGTATTCAGTCATGGTTTCGATCTGACCCTGCGTGGCGCAGGCCAGGCCCTTGGCGTTCATCGCCTTCACAACACCGCCGGCTTCGATGCATTTGCCGAAGACGCCGAACTTCGATCCTTTGAAATCCGCGCTCATGTCCACCAACTCCATGCCGTAGCGCGTGTCGGGTTTGTCGATACCGTAGCGGTTCAATGCCTCCTCGAAGCTCAGGCGCTTGAACGGCGTGGGAATGTCCATGCCCAGGGCGGTCTTCCAGATGCGTTTCAACACGCCCTCGATAAGGTTGTAAATGTCCTCGCGCTCGATGAACGACATCTCGATGTCGATCTGCGTGAACTCGAGATGGCGGTCGGCGCGCTGGTCCTCATCGCGGAAACAACGGGCGATCTGATAGTATAGTTCCACACCCG
>CAYQCZ010000481.1:0-3654 GCA_964415955.1 uncultured Verrucomicrobiota bacterium
GGAGCGCATCAGCCTGCTGCGGGATTTCAGCCCCATCGATGACTTGGAGATGGGGTCGCACGGCCTGTGGCAATGGCGTGACAGGGACACGGCGGTGGCAGGTGGGTTCATGGACTACTTCAAGGCGCGCGACGAGGACGGGCGCGGCTTGGTTCGAAAGACCTGCGCGGGTGAACTGGAGGCCGCCCAGGCGCTTTGAGCCGGGCTTGCAACAGTGGGGGTATGTGTGAAACTGGCGCGAAAGTGTGTCAAACTGGTCGCGGTTTTACAATACGTCCGGCTGATTACCCGCTCTCTAGTCACGCACGCTTAACTGAGAAAGTCAGGGCTCGATGGAATCTCGCCCCACCGGGTTTACGCGGCAGCCGGGCCGGGGTGAGGGACAACGCGAAACCATTCAACCCGGGGACCGTTCCCGCAAAAACACTTTGGAAACCATGGCGCAGCGCACGCATCTTGTCATCGGCGGCGGAGTGATCGGACTGTGCTCGGCGTATTACCTCGCCGAAGCGGGCGAACGGGTCGTCGTGCTGGACCGCGATCCCGAACGGAAGGAGAGCTGCTCCGATGGCAACGCGGGGATGATCGTGCCGAGCCACTTCATTCCACTGGCAGCTCCGGGCGTGGTGACGCAGGGGCTGAAATGGATGCTGGACCGCACGAGTCCGTTTTACCTGAGGCCGAGGTTGGACGCGGAGTTGTGGCGCTGGTGCTGGCATTTCCTGCGCCATGCGAACCGGAGACACGTCACCAACACGCGGGAGTTGCTCCGTGACCTGAGCCTGGAGAGCCGGGGGGAGTTTGAGCGGCTTTCCGCAAAACTCGGGTTCAAGCTGGTGCAACGGGGGTTGCTGATGCTCTGCCAGAGCGAACATGGTCTGGCGGATGAATCCGCCGTGGCAATGCAGGCGAAGGAACTGGGGATCCAGGCCGAGGTCTGCACGCCCGCACGGTTGAAGGAACTCGATCCCAACGTGGACATGAACGCGATCGGCGGGGTGTGGTTTCCGCAGGATTGCCACCTGAATCCGGGGGAGTTTCTGGGTTCCTTGCGGGAGGGCATCCGAACGATGAGAGGGCAGATCTTGAACGAAGAGGCGGTGCAACTGGAGATTTATGGCGGCAAAGTGGTCGGAGTAACGTTAAAGAGCAGCAAGACACTGGAGGCCGATGCGCTGGTGGTGGCTGGCGGTGCCTGGACACCGTCCATCGCCCGGCAGCTTGGCGTGCAACTGCCCATGCAGGCGGGCAAAGGCTACTCCTTCACCCTGAAGAACCCGCGTCAACTGCCCGCCCTATGCTCACTCCTGAAGGAGGGGCGCGTGGCAGTTACCCCAATGAACGGAAACCTGCGGGTGGCAGGCACGATGGAGATTTGCGGGAACGACCTGTTCATCGACACCGTGCGGCTCGGCGGGATTGTGGATTCGTTCTGCAGTTTTTTCCCGACGTTTCAAAAGGAGGATTTCAAGGACATCCAGCCCTGGGCGGGGTTGCGGCCGTGTTCACCCGATGGACTGCCCTACGTGGGCGGGGTGCCGGGACACGCGAACGTCACCATTGCCGCCGGGCATGCGATGCTTGGATTGAGCCTCGGACCCGTCACGGGCCGGCTGGTGGCGGACCTCGCGCGAGGCAGGGAGGCGGACGCGCGGCTGAGGCCGGGACGGTTTTAAGACGTGTGGCAGGGGAAGCAGTGCTTGCAGGCGAAGGTTCTGTCGCTACGGTAGGTGCTTGTGATTCGCACAAACCGCATTTCCATCGTCCGGCAGGGAAAACTTCCACCCTGGATGCTGGTGTGCGCACTGCTGCCTGCCACCCATTTCCAAACCATCCACAGCGCCGACTCCGTGAGCAAACCCACCCAGACCGTGGACGCCGCCAACAAACACAAGCACACCAACCGGCTCGCGAAGGAGAAATCGCCCTACCTGCTCCAGCACGCGCACAATCCGGTGGACTGGTTTGCGTGGGGCAGCGAGGCGTTCGAGAAGGCGCGCAAGGAGAACAAGCCGATCTTCCTGAGCATTGGCTACTCGACCTGCCACTGGTGCCACGTGATGGAGCGGGAGTCGTTCGAGAGCGAGGAGGTGGCGAAGGTGTTGAACGGGCATTTCGTGAGCATCAAGGTGGACCGCGAGGAACGGCCGGACGTGGACAAAATCTACATGAGCGCCGTGCAGGCAATGGGCCAGGGCGGCGGCTGGCCGTTGAACGTGTTCCTCACACCGGACCTGAAGCCGTTCTATGGCGGCACGTATTTTCCGCCGGAGCCGCGCTACGGACGGCCGAGCTTCGTGCAACTGCTCCAGCGCGTGGATGAATTGTGGAAGTCGCGCGGCGATGAACTGCGCGAGTCCGCCAGCCAGATGACAAAGCAACTGGCGGAATTGAGCCTGCCGGAGGTCCCAAAGGATGCGCAACTCACGCCCGCGGTGCTTGAGAACGCGGTCCGCATGTTCAAGTCGGAATACGATCCGCGCCACGGCGGTTTCGGCGGCGCGCCGAAATTTCCGCGCCCGACCCAGCCGGCGTTTCTGCTGCGGCAGGGCGTGCGCCAGAAGGACCAGGACGCGATTGCGATGGTGCTGCACACCTGCGATCGCATGGCGGCGGGCGGCATGTATGACCAGTTGGGAGGCGGCTTTGCGCGGTATTCCGTCGATGCCCAGTGGCTGGTGCCGCACTTCGAGAAGATGCTCTACGACAACGCGCAGCTGGTGAACCTCTACCTGGACGCGCATCTGGTGAGCGGGCGGCAGCAGTTTGCCGATGTGGCGCGGGACATCCTGCGATACCTGCTGCGCGACATGACACATCCGGAGGGGGGATTCTACAGCGCCGAGGACGCCGACAGCGAGGGGCACGAGGGCAAGTTCTACTGCTGGACGAAGGCCGAGCTGGAGAAGCTGCTTTCACCCGGGGAGGCCGGAGTGGTGATTCGTTACTTCGGCATCACCGAGGAGGGAAACTTCGAGGATCACAGCCACCCTGCCCCGTTGAAACATCAGAACGTGCTGAGCATCGTCGATCCGAAACTAAGCGCGGAGGAGGCGAAACTGCTCGCGAGTGCGAAGGCGAAGATGCTGCAGGAGCGCGCGAAACGAGTCCGCCCGCATCTCGACGACAAGATTCTGGCGTCGTGGAACGGACTGATGCTCGGAGCCATGGCGCGGGCATCGATCATCCTGAACGACGAGACGTATCGCGCGGCGGCGGAAAAGAACGCGGCGTTCATCAAGTCGAAGCTGTGGGATGCGAAATCGAAGACACTGCATCATCGGTGGCGCGAGGGCGAGCGTGACACGGTGCAGTTGCTGGAAGCCTACAGCTACCTGCTGGGCGGCATGATCGATCTCTACGAAGCGACGCTGAATCCGGCGCATCTGGAGTTTTCGGTCGATCTGGCGGAGGCTTTGATGGCGAAGTTTGCCGACACGAAGGACGGGGGCTTCTTCCAGGGACCGCCGTCGCCGGATCTGATCATGCGTGTGAAGGAGGATTACGACGGCGCGGAGCCCAGCGGCAATTCCACGGCGGCGATTTCGATTGGCAGCAAATTGGCCAGCGGCGTGTCGCGATAGGCGACCGGAGTGAAGCGCGGCCCGGCGACAACGATCAGGCCGCCGCCGCGCTCGGTGACAAAGTCGGCGA
>CAYQCZ010000482.1:0-3654 GCA_964415955.1 uncultured Verrucomicrobiota bacterium
GGTGGTGGTGACCGCAGGCGGGGCCATGGCTGACATTTCAGGCGACTGGTTTGTGGTGGTTGCGAATCCCTCGGGCATGGATGCGTCATTCAAGGTGGGCGCCTCGCTGCCGCAGGTCACCCAGGAGGGAACAATCCTGGTCAGCGCCGATCCGATCAAACTCAACGCCGCGCCCATCGCGTTGAGCGCCTCCACCCCGCAGATACAGTTCAGCACGGTGGCCGGCGAGAAATACCGTGTGGAGGTCAGCAGTGATCTCCAACACTGGACCGTGCTGACCGACGTGGTGGTGTCCGGTCCCAACTCGACATTTACGGATCCGACACCCTACAACGACAACCAGCAGCGCTTCTACCGGATCCGCCAGGTGCCCCAGTAGCAGGCGGTTGTGCCTGGCCGCGGGTCCGCGGTGCAGGCGGCATCGTTCGCGTCCGGTTTCATAAAAACGGTTGCCCATCCTGCCCTGCGTCCAGCATAGTCCCGATGAAGTGCTGGTGATCACGGAATGATTTAACGCTGCTGCAACCCCTATGTCGGCCAAAGGCCCCCATTCTCAAGAGGAAATTCTGGTCGGTGAAGCGGTCCTGAGTCTCGCCGAAGGCAACAAGGTGTTCGACCGCTATACCTTGATGAAAGTCGTTGGCCGCAGCCGCACCAGCCTGGTGTGGAAGGCCTGGGATGAGCGTGTCGGCAGGGATGTGGCCCTGAAATTCCTCCCCGCCATGAGCCGGCCGGACGCTTCCGCGCTGGCCACGCTCAAATCCGAGGTCAAGAAGCTTCAAGAGGTCAAACACCCCCAAATCATCAGCATCGACAATGTTGAGAACGAAGGGCCGCTTGTCGCCATCGTCTCCGACTTCGTCGATGGCCCGAGTTTTTCAGCCATCCGCGCACAGAAAAGCGACCAGGTCTTCTCCACGGCGGAACTGGCGGACTGGCTGGTCCAGATTTGCCAGGTCCTGGATCATGGCCATCGGGAGGGAATGCTGCCTCATGGCGCCTTCAAGCCGGGGAACATCCTCGTGGATCAGCGCGGGCGTGTGTCGATCAGCGATTATGGACTGGAACGCATCATCAACCAGTTCGTCGCCCGGACCACGGACATTCAGGACGCCGGCCGCGACCTGCTTTATCTCAGCCCGCAGATGGCTGCCGGAGAGCCGGTGGGCATCCTGGATGACATTTATGCGCTGGGGGTCAGCATCTACGAACTTCTGACCAGCAAGCCTCCCTTCTACACCGGCGACATCATGCTGCAGTTGCAGCAGAAGGTGCCGCCGCCCATGACCCATCGGCGCAAGGAACTCCGGGTGATTGGCGAGCCCATCCCCCGTGCATGGGAGGAAACCGTGGCCGCATGTCTTGCCAAGGATCCGGCCCAGCGCCCGCAAAGCATCGAGGAGATTGTTTCACGTCTGGAGTTGAAGAGCGCCGAGGCCGCCCCTCCTCCTGTGGCCGTTCCCGCCGCGTCATCTCCCGGTGCCGGTGCGCCGGTCGCCACTGTTGCGATCGTTGTTTTTGTCCTGGTCATTGCCGGGTTTGCCGCCTTCATGCTCGGCCGCAAAAAGGAGCCCGTGCAACAGGTCGTCGTGACCACCAACGCACCTGGCCTCTCGGACGAGGCCATGAAGGAATTTGAGGCCAAGCGCAAACTGGCTGAAAAGAATGCCGCCGAAGCCCAACGACAGCTCGAGGAGGCCAGGCGCAAGGCGAAGGAGATCGCCGATCAGGCTGTCAGGGAGGCGGAACGCCTCAAAATCGAGGAAGCCAAACGACTGGCGGAGGCCAAACGTCAGCAGGATGAACTGGAAGCCAAGTTGAAAAAGGCTGGCGAGGATGCCGCCAAGGCGAAGGCAGAAGCCGTCAAAGCCGCCGAACTCGCCGCCAAGGGGCAGGGCAACACGCAGGAAATGCTGGAACTCAAGAAAAAGCTCGAGGAGGCGGACGCGGCGCGCCTCAAGATGGAGCAGGAGGCGGCCCGGTTGAAAACCGAGTCCGATCGCAAGATCGCGGAAGCCGCCAAGAAGGCCAAGGAAGACGCCGATCGCCGTGCTTTGGAAGTGGCCCGCGCCCAGAAAATGGCAACTGACGCAGCGGCGGAGGAGCGTCGCCGTCAGGCTGTGCTGGACCAGCAAAAGCGTGAGCAGGAAATGCTCATGGCCAAGATTCGCGAGGATGAACGCAAGAAGGCCGAGGAAGAGGCCCGCATGAAGGCCGAGGCGGCCAAAAAGGCGGCGGTCGCCCAGGCGGCTGCTGATCTGGCCCAAAGACAGTTTTCTGCGGACAAGAAGGTGTGGCTCAACAGCCTTGAGATGCGTTTTGTGCCCGTGGGCCGTGTGCATTTCGGCGCCACCGAGGTGCGCGTGGCGGACTTTGAGGCGTTCATCAAAGCCACGCGTTTCGATGCCGGCAAGGGCTGGAGCAGTCCGGGGTTCACCCAGCAGTCCTCGCATCCGGTGGTGAATGTGAACTGGAAGGATGCCCAGGCCTTCTGCAAATGGCTGACCGAAAAGGAGCAGAAGGAAAACCTGATCGGCAACCGGCGCTACCGCCTGCCGACGGATGCCGAATGGAGCGAGGCCGTGGGGCTCAAGTCGGAGCCGGGCACCACGCCGCTGGACAAGGACGGCCGCATCAAGGGCATTTTCCCATGGGGCAATGCATGGCCTCCCGTCGTGGGGGCTGGCAACTATCCCGACAGCCTCAGTTACGACCGCTACGAAAAGACTTCCCCTGCCGGTGTATTCAAACCCAATGCCTTCGGCCTATTCGACATGGGCGGCAATGCGTGGGAATGGTGTGAGGACTGGAGCGACAGTTCACAAAAGACCCGGGTGCTTCGCGGTGGTTCCTATCTCATGAACCTGCCCGCGTCCTTGTTCTCGTCCTACCGCCGCCATCTCAACCCGGACGAACGGTCCAACGACGTGGGTTTCCGGGTGGTCTTGTCGGAATAGTCGCAGCGGCGGCGCGTGAATATCGCTGATGCGCTTGATCTTGACGGCAGGCAGCCAAACTTGGGGTCGAAGGCCAGTTTCACCTCGCCTGCATCGATCTTCATTTGCAACACAGCCACCGGATCATTTGGAACCTTGCGGCTGTAATTGATGATCTCCTCGTCGTAGTGGAACAGATGCGTGGAACCTTGGAAATCATCCGCGGGCGCATGGCCCCCGCGATGATGCCCAGGCTCAAGAGAAGGCACTCCAAGCGGACGGACTGGAAACACGGCCGTGTGAACATGGTCTTTGGGATTGGACGGTAATCGCTTCCCCGAGGTTGGACGTGAATTGGCCTGATGTCAGCACGAGCTGACCGGCGGCATCCACAAGTGGCCCGATGACATGCCCGTGGACGGACGCACCTTCGGCTACGGCTACGATTCCATCGGCAACCGCCTCCGGGAAACGGTCGATGCCTCAGGGGCCGTCACGGATCGCCGCTCGGATTACACCGTCAACGCCCTCAACCAGGTCACACGCCGCACCGTGCCCGGCGTGGTGGATGTCGCCGGGCTGGCGATCTCCAACGCCATCGTCACGGTCAACAATCTGCCCACCTCGCGCCACGGGGATTACTTCCATCGCGCCCTCGGGGTCAACAACTCGGCTGCGGCGGCCTATGCGGACATCAAGGCCGTGGCCGTGCAGAACG
>CAYQCZ010000483.1:0-3633 GCA_964415955.1 uncultured Verrucomicrobiota bacterium
ACCTCGTCGCCAACAAACAACACAAAGCTGGAGATTAAATCAGCGTTTCCCTAGCTTGGGCATGATGTTGGGTGTGCTGCATGTGAAGACGTCCGGTTGGGTCAACAAACTCGATGCCGCCTCCGGAAGGCAGGTGTGGTTCAACTTCTGGGACACCAAACTGACGCACCAGCGGTCGTATCTGGCGCGGCTGAACTACGTGCATCAGAACGCGGTGAAACATGGGCTGGTGCCAGTGGCCTGCCAGTATCCGTGGTGCTCGGCGGCGTGGTTTGAACGCACGGCCTCACCGGCAATGGTGAAGGCGATTTACCGATTCAAGACGGACAAGATTTCAGCGGCGGACGAGTATGAGCCGGATGCGGATTGGTAGGGGAACGCGTCGGGTAAAAGCGGCGGAGGGCCGCCGCACTCCAAGACGCTGGCGCGCAAGCCTCGCACCAACTGTTGAGCAGCCACACCTCACTTCCGAAACCGCCGAGCCACAAACAATCCCAGCATGCGCCCCAGCTTTCCCCACAGGCTGGGCACCGCCGGCTGAAAACGGCTGACTGCGAGTTCTCTCATGTTCGCGAGAAACAAATGCCGGCAGGTAAAGAACTGAACCACCGAGTTGACCACGCCAATCAACGTCCAGCTCGCCAGGAAGAACGGGAACTCGGGCGTTCTCATCCGTTGCCATCCGAAATACATCATCACCGCCCACATCCACACCACGAAGATGAGATTCGGCAGCACCATGATGTGGGTGTAGGCGCTGGTGGAAGCCTGCTTGGCATCCTTGGCGGCGATGCCCTGCCACATGCCGGCCCAGCCCAGTGCAAACAAGTCCACCACCAACATCAGCAGGCAGGCCGCGCCGGTCAGCAATACGTTGAGTCGCTCATCCCGCGCCATCAGGGGTTCATGTGTCGCTTGAACAGCCGTCGTCGCCATGATGAGCAGCATGGTGGCCGCCGCCGGATGGAGGAACTGCCGTTTCAAGGACAGCCATTGACCGCGAGAGATGTCCAGAGGGGTCAACGGTGTGGACAGCAGCAGTTCCAGCGATCCGCCGGCCTTTTCCTCGGCCAGCCGCGAGCTTGCCCCGCCTGCCACGCCCAGTTTCACGGTCAGATACCATGCTGCCGAGGTCAGCAAGAGCATCAAGGGGTCGAACCGCCAGCGGTTCACGGCCAGCACAATGAGACAGATCAACCCGCCGGAGAGCCCCATGCCAAGCCACGGCCACCAGGCCTTCCATCGGTCGCGATGGGTGAGCCAGTAGAAGGGGTTGATCCCCAGCATGTGCCGGCGGCGCAAGACGCGTTCCGGTCCGCTTCCAAACGTCCATTGCCGCCAGCGCTGGGCGATGGGAATGCGGTTCCTGCCGGAGGGCGGACGGTCCTGCCAGGTTCGCGGGATGATCCACGACGCCAGCCCCACGGCACACCAGCCCATCAAGTGCGATACTGCCATCGCACTCCAATAACCGGTCCTTGCCGGCCCTATGCCAGTGGTGGCCACTGATTCCAATGCGCTGACCGGCGTGACCAGGGCCAGCCACTCACCAGTCTCACGAAATGTCTGGGTGTGCTTCAGATACTCGACAATTCCAGGAACGCCCCAGATGAAGAAAAGGGCTGCGAAGCTTGCCGTGGTGGAGGCGTGCTGCTGGTTGCGGCTCATCGAGGAAATCAACACGCCCAGTGCGCTGGAAAACCACATGGCATTGAGCATGGCCAGGCAGGCGCGGGCGACGTCGCCCAGCTCCACGCCGCCCAGCAGCAGCAGCACCGACAGCAAGGGGAACACACTCATGAGCCCGCACACCGCCTCGGTCATGCCAGCCATGAGCTTGCCGAAGACAATGTCGTGGCCCTTGAGATTGGTCAGAAAGAGAAACCCCAGCGTCCCCTCGCGCTTCTCGACGCTCAGGCAGTCACACATGCGCATCGCCCCCACAAACATGCAGTAAAACATGCCGAAACCCGTGAACGCCTGAAACAGCTCCCGCCCTGGCGAGCGCATCCGCACACCGTAGGATAAAGCAACCAGCACGCCGCCCACCGCGAGCACGCCGATCAATGCGAAGGAAAACCGTCCCCAATACGTCGCGGGCCGCCTCGCCGCCGCCAGCAATTCACGCCGTGCTATGGGAAGGAGTGTCACCGCAGAACTTTTAGAAAGGATGCTTCAAATTGTCGAAGCCAGAGATGGGATGTCGCGCGGTGTTGCAGGAAGGTAGCTTTGGTGAAGGTGGCATCGTTCGCGCTGCGAACGATACTCCCTCGCAGCGCGAGGCAGCCCACCTGTTCTCATCCTGCAAATCCAGTTCATCCTGCCGGACAAAGAAACGCCATGGTGCGGCGGAACGGCCTGAAGGGAATATCTGGCAATGATGGCTGGAATGGATTAGCCGTTGTCGCCAGCAAAACCCGAGCATGAGCGACACCTCCCAATCCGCGACAAACCGATGGCCGCCGCAGGTCCGTTACATCCTGGGCAACGAGGCCGCCGAGCGTTTCAGCTTTTACGGCATGCGGGGCATCCTCACGCTCTACATGACCGGCGCATTGATGCTCTCCAAGGACCGCGCCACGGAGATCGCCCACTGGTTCGTGTTTGCCGTGTATTTCATGCCCATCCTTGGCGCGTGGGTGTCGGACCGTTTCTGGGGACGTTACAAGACCATCCTGTGGATTTCGCTCTTCTACTGCGGCGGCCACGGAGTGCTGGCGCTCAGCGATTTCTTTGACACGGTCCAGGGCAAGATCGGCTGCCTGTATGCGGGGCTGGCGTTGATCGCATTTGGCTCGGGCGGCATCAAACCGTGCGTGTCGGCCTTCATGGGGGATCAGTTCAAACCGGAACAGGCCCATCTGCTGCAGAAGGCGTATGCCGCGTTCTACTGGTCCATCAATTTCGGCTCCACGGCGGCGTTCCTCATCGTGCCATGGATACGCAAGGAGTTTGGCTACAGCTGGGCGTTTGGCGTGCCGGGCATTGCCATGGCGGTGGCGACGTTCATCTTCTGGCGTGGAACGAGACATTACGTGATGGTGCCGCCGTCGTCACAGACCCGCGCGGCAGGCTTCTTCAAGGTGTTTTTCCACGCGCTGCAAAACCAGTCGCAACGTCAGCCGGGCCAGTCGTTCTGGGCGCCCGCCGAAGGGCGGTTCACCGCGGCTGAAGTCGATGCCGCGCGTTCCGTGGGGCCGATCCTGTCGATCTTTGCAATGGTGCCGGTGTTTTGGGCGTTGTTCGACCAGACGTTCTCAACGTGGGTGTTGCAGGGGGCGATGATGGAGCCGTATGCGATTGGCTCCTACAAAGTTGGTCCCGAGGAAATGCTGTCGGTGAATCCCATTTTGGTGATGATCTTCCTGCCCATCCTGACGCTGGGGGTGTATCCGCGGATAGGGAAATGGGCCTCGCCGCTGCGCCGCATGTCGATGGGCATGTTTCTCTCGGGCTTTTCCTTCGTGGTGGTGGCGTGGATGCAGTCGCAGCTCGACGCCGGTGTGAAGATGAGCGTGCTGTGGCAGACACTGCCCTATGTGATCATCACCATCGCGGAAATCCTTGTGAGCACGACGGGCCTTGAATTTGCCTTCACGCAGGCCGCGCCTTCCATGAAAAGCACCATCACGG
>CAYQCZ010000484.1:0-3625 GCA_964415955.1 uncultured Verrucomicrobiota bacterium
CGGCGTCAGACAATTCCGCCTCTTCTTTGGCGAGCACGGGTGATTTCTCCTCCAGATGCCGGCGGATGTCCTCGGTGAGTTCCTTGATTTCCGCGTTGATCACCTCCATGTCCACGGAGGGATCGGGCAGTTCGAGCGTGGGTTCGTCCTGGTTGTTGAAGAAGGCAAAGAGCTGGTAATACTCCTTCTGAGAAATGGGGTCGTATTTGTGGTCGTGACATTGTGCGCAGCCCACCGTCAATCCCATCAAGCCACTGCCCGTGGTGGCCAGCCGGTCGATGATCGACTCGACGCGGAACTGTTCCTTGTCGATGCCGCCCTCCTGATTGATCTGTGTGTTGCGATGAAAGCCCGTGGCAATCTTCTGGTCCGTGGTGGCTCCGGGCAGCATGTCACCGGCGAGCTGCTCGATCACAAACTGGTCGAACGGCTGGTCGCGGTTGAGGGCGTTGATCACCCAGTCCCGGTAAAGCCAGATCTGGCGGGGTGCATCAATGCTGTAACCATTGGAATCCGCATAGCGGGCCACATCCAGCCACCAGCGCCCCCAGCGCTCGCCATAATGGGGCGAGTTCAGCAACCGCTCCACCAGGCGCTCGTATGCATCAGGACGCGTGTCGCTCACAAAGGCATCCGCCTCCTGCACCGTGGGAAGCAGGCCGGTGAGATCAAGGCTCAAACGCCGGATCAGCGTGTAACGATCGGCCTCCGGTGATGGACGGATTCCCTCCTGCGCCAGACGCGCGTGGATGAAGGCGTCGATGGGATTGGGCGACGGCTGCAGATTGGTGACCGGAGGCACGGGGCGTTTCGGTGCCATGAAGGCCCAGTGACTGCGGGCGGATTCCAGCGGGTCGTGCGGTTTCTCGTTGGCAGGTGCCGTGGCTCCCTCATCAATCCAACGGACGATGAGTGCTATTTGCGCCTCCTGAAGTGGTGGCGACTTGCGCGGCATCTGGTCCAGGTCCGGCGCTGTGCCGCGAATGGCCTGGACAAGCAGGCTGGCGGAGGCGTTGCCGGGATTGATGACAGGGCCTCGTTTGCCGCCCGTTGTCATGCCAGCAACGGTATCGACTCGCAGCCCATGCTGTTGATCCAGCGCCCCATGGCATTTGTAACAGTGTGCCGCAAGGATGGGCTTGACCTCGCGCATGTAGTCCACGGCTCCGTATCCCCCCCAGGGGAGTGAGGCCAGGAGACCGAGCGCAATGTTGAGAGAGGGGCGCATGGCAACAATGTCCATTATCTAAGCCCCACAAGCGAATACCTTCAAAGTTTTTTTGATGACAGGTCCGGCGCGCAATCCTGGCGATCCGCGCCGCCACAGGCCATGAGTCAGAAACTGATGGCACTTTGCACGCCAAGGGCGTGGTAGGTGAACCATCTGGTGCCGCTCGCAGTCCGCCGCCACAGGTAAAAGATGCGCAGTTCCACTTCACGCGAGGGCCGGAAGGTGGCCCCGAGGGGGGTGAGACGGTTCTCGGAAAAGCGGTTCTGGTCGAAGTCGTAGAAGAATTCATTGTTGGCATACAGTCCACGGAACAAACCATCCCGTGCCATCACCCAGTCCAACTGGGGCCGGATGCGGATGCGCGTGTCGTAAGCATTGGGATCGCTGCGCCAGCGCCACTCGTAACGGTTGCGCATGCTGAACATGAAGTCCTCGCCCAGTGGCAGACTGGGGTTGGCCTCCAGTTCAAGCCTGAAGGCCCGGATCGCCGCCGTCTGTGGCCCGTTCAACGCCTCAAACCAGGTGGTGTTCATCTGCATGTGAAAGCGCGGGCCGACGTCGTAGCGCAGCCTCGGGCTGGCGATCCACGTATGAAGCGTGTCCACGCCATCGTTCAACCGCGCCTCCGCGTAGTTGCCCACGCTCCACTGCTCATTGAGACGCTTCCAGATCAGGCTCTGATACCATCCCTGCATCTGGTCATCTCCATGGGCGGACCTGGTCTCGCACCAGCACCAGAGCCAGCCCAGAATGATTGCCCAGCCCGCCCGATGCATCCACACGTCATTCACCATGAAACCATTCCTCGCCTCCCGGGCAGCCCGATGTCAACAGTGAGGTGATGGCAACCGCCCCCGATATGCCTTGCGTGAACGAAATATGGTGGCGCGCAGAATGCCTCTTTGTCAGGCTGGCATCATGCAGCAAACAAAACTGATGGCCTTCCTCCTTGGGCTGGCACTGACAGGCCGCATCACGGCACAAACCATTGAAGCCGACCTCTGCATCTACGGCGGCACCTCCGGGGGCATCGCGGCGGCGGTGCAGGCGGCGCGCATGGGCAAGACGGCGGTCATCGTTCATCCCACCAGGCATCTTGGCGGCCTGACCACCGGCGGTCTGGGCGCGACGGACATCGGCAACAAGGCGGCCATCGGCGGCATCTCCCGCGAGTATTACCATCGGCTGGCCCAGCATTACGCAAAGGAGGAGTCGTGGTATCTGGAGACTGCGCCGGACTACTTTGCCCGTCGCAAGGGCGGCCAGGCAGGCGCCAGCTCCTTGAACGGTGAGGACGCCACGATGTGGACGTTCGAGCCGCGTGTTGCGGAAAAGGTGTTTTTCCAGATGCTGGCCGAGGCAAAGACGCCCGTTTATCTCGAACAGCGCCTCAAATCGGTGTCCAAGTCCGGTCCGCGCATCACGGAAATCACCATGGAAAACGGACGCGTCTTCCGGGCGAAGATGTTCCTTGATGCAACCTACGAAGGCGATCTGCTCGCGAAAGCGGGCTGTTCCTTCCATGTCGGGCGTGAGGCAAATTCCGTCTATGGAGAGACACTCAACGGCGTGCGTGCGGAGACTCCCAAGCATCAGTTCACCGTGCCCGTGGACCCGTATGTGAAGCCCGGCGATCCTTCGAGCGGTCTGTTGCCGTTCATCCAGCCCGGCGATGGCGGCAAACCCGGTGATGGCGATGCCTCCGTGCAGGCCTACAACTACCGGCTCTGTTTCACCACGGATCCCAACAACCGCCTGCCCGCACAAAAGCCCCAGGGCATGCCGCAGCCCAAATGGGATGCGCTGCTCAAGGCCGCCAACAACAGCCTGCCGGTGACACCCCCCGCGAACTACGACGCGAAGCAGTTTGAACTGCTGGGCCGCTATCTCGAAACACTCGTCGCCCAGAACAAGAACCCGCGCCTGCCCCAATTCTGGAATCCCATCTGGATGCCCAACCACAAGACCGACATCAACAACAACGGTGGTTTCAGCACGGACTTCATCGGGCGCAATTACGACTATCCCAATGCCGACTACGCCACCCGCGAACGTATTGCCAGAGAACATGAGCATTACATCCGCGGATTCCTCACCTTCCTTGCCACCGATTCCCGTGTGCCGGAGGACATGCGCAGGGAGATGCAAAGCTGGGGGCCATCGGCGGACGAGTTCCTCGATACCGATGGCTGGCCCCGCGAGCTGTATGTGCGCGAGGCGCGACGGCTCATCGGCGAATACGTGATGAGCGAGAAGAACTGCCGTTATCAGGAGACGATCACGGATTCCGTCGGGCTCGGTGCCTACAACATGGATTCGCACAACTGCCAGCGCATTGTGAAGAACGGCAAGGTCGAGAACGAAGGCGACGTCCAGGTGCCGCCCATGAAGCCC
>CAYQCZ010000485.1:0-3623 GCA_964415955.1 uncultured Verrucomicrobiota bacterium
CACCGAGAACAGGTCCATGCGCCGGGCGAGCGCCACCATCTCATACTCCTTCTTCACGCTCATGCCCGTCTCTTCCAGCACGCCACGGAAGTGACCGTCCACGATCGTATGCGTCGGGAAATTGTTCACCCCGCTGAAGCCCATTTCCTTCACGCGCCCCAGCCAGTGCCACATGCGACGGCGCGGGTCCGTGGCATGCACACCACAGATCACCGGCACTTCCTCCACCACCGGCAACACTTCGTATTCGCCGATCTCCATCGCGATCGCGTTGGCGTCGCCGTAGGCCATCATGCCGCAAGTGGAGCCATGCCCCATCATACGGAAGCGCCCAGAATTATAGATGATGATGAGGTCCGCCCCGCCCTTCTCGATGAACTTCGCGCTGATACCGGTACCCGCACCGGCGGCGATGATCGCATCACCCTTCTTCACAGTTGCCCGGAGACGTTCGACAACTTCTTTGCGGGTGTAGGGATTTCCTTTTCCAGTCCAAGGGTTCGGCATAAAGCGACGTAAAATATTGTTTAAGAGTGCAATCCGGTTAAGTGAGTGTAGTATAGGCGCACACAGACAACCAGCCATGAGCGGGAAGCACGACAAGCTATCGGAAACGCACATCATCGGCGACGACACCCACCAATGTGTGGTGCGCGCTGACACCCACGATCCCCGCGAATGGCTTCAGGACGCCCGCGTCTGCAATACCCTCGGCCTCCACCAGATCGCCCATGTCGGCATCGCGAATGCCAAGGTCCCCTATCGTGTCGTGCGCAAGGACCAGAGCGGCACCTACCTCCTCGCCTGCTTCGGCGGTCGCGGCAAAGTGCTCGTCGATGGCCGCTGGCAAGTCTGCTCCCCCGGCACCGCCTGCTTGCTGCCACCGCATACGCTCAATGCTTTCTACGCCACCTCCGAGTGTCGCTGGCAATTCTGTTGGGTCCGCTACGAAGAGCCGCCCGAGAAGAAACCCATCATCGCCGCCACCTCACCCGTGCTCGCGAAGTTTGACAGCCTCCCTTTGCGTCATGCGGTGGAAGGCCTCTACCACGAATGCGGCGCGGGTAATTCTCCCAGCGCCCTGCATCATTGGGTCGAACTCATCCAATCTTACGTCCTGCAATTCGCGCAACCATGGCAGGGCGATGACCGTCTCTGGCGTCTCTGGCACAAGGTCGCGAATGAACTTGATCAGGAATGGACTCTTGATCGCTTGGCCTCCATCAGCTTCGTCAGCAGCGAACATTTGCGTCGTCTGTGCCGTCGCCAACTGGGCCGCAGTCCCATGCAGCAAGTCACCTTCCTCCGCATGCAGCGTGCCGCCGAACTCCTCAGCACCAATAACGACAAGATCGAAGTCATCGCCGCTTCCGTCGGCTATCAGAATCCCTTCGTCTTCTCCACTACGTTCAAAAAATGGATTGGCTGGCGCCCCTCCGAATTCCGCGCCAAGCAGAACGCTTCTGCCAAACGGAAATAAGCGCCCAGCATCGCAGCAGCCGACGTCAGGAAGCTCTAACCAAACTCAGCAAGGATGAACCTGCTCACGACGTTTTGTCGGAATCCCACATCGACGCCAACAGTGAGATTTCCGATGAAGAAATGGACAAATCACCTTCTCTGAGGAACATTTCCTAATGAGCGATTTGGCCGATGCCTTCGGAGCCGAGTTCATTGATTTGGAGAAGCACTCTTTTCCGCCGGAACTCCTCGCCAAGATACCGGCCATTCTGGCCCACACCTATCAAGTTGTCCCTCTGTGCGTATTCCCAGACCATTGCCTGAGAATCGTCATCAGCGACCCCTCCGATCTAGACGCTCTTGACGACCTCCACGGGGCATTGCGCTGCGAACTCGAAGTCTGCGTCGCCGATGCCGCTCAACTGCGTGAGTTCATAAACAAACTTTATCCTCGGTCAGGCTAGTTACAAAACTCTACGATCTCAGAGGTCGACACACTCCTCTTCCGTTTTTTCCGCGTGTTTTCACCCCGGCATGTCGGGGCCGCGGTTTCTCCCTACTCCGCCTTCTGCCCCTTTTTCTTCTCCTGCTTCTTGGCCTTTTTCTCGGTCTTGTCCTTGCCTAGATCATCCTCGCGGAACTTACGATCCAGCTCGGCGGGGCGCGCGTTCTTGAACTGCTCCAGCACCGCTTGCAGCTTCTGCTTCGCCGCCGCCGCATCCTTGCTCAGCGTTGCCCCTGCTAGATCATTCTTCTCCGCATCATCCTTCTTCAAGTCGTAGAACTCGCCCGTGCGGTAGAGTTTGAATCCATGATCAAAGGCGTACTCCTTTACCGTCATGTCTTTCGACTGACGCGGTGAATACCACGTGTAGAGCCATTCACGGGGCGTGCCGCGCTTGCCCTGAAGCTGCGGCAGGAAACTCACGCCATCCACATTCGCCGGCACCTTCACACCTGTCGCCGCACAGATGGTCGGCAGAAAATCCGCACTGCTGACGAGGTCCGACAACACCTTGGGCTGCTTGATCACTCCGGGCCAGCTCACTACCATCGGCACATGCGTGCCATTGGCTTTCGTCGTGCCTTTGCCGCCCGTGTAATCCTGTCCCTTGAACCGGCTCACCACCGTCTTATGCGTGCCGTTGTCTCCGATGAAGATCAGCAGCGTGTTATCGCGTATCTTCAACTCGTCCAGTTTGGTCACGAGGCGCCCCACCATCTTGTCCATGTACGCCGTCATCTCGGCGAAGTTTTTCAGATTCCGCTGCTTCGCCTCACTGCTGATCGTCGGATCCCAGTCCGGGCTGTCCGGCGTGGGTTGAAACGGGTCATGCGTCAGGATCATCGGATAATACAGGAAGAACGGCTTGTCCTTGTGCTTCGTGATGAAATCCAGGGCGAAGTCATTCACCAACGTCGGGCCATACTCGCCCATCGTGAAATCCTTCGGCTTGCCGTTATACTCCAGACCCGGATTCGCATAACGTGGCGGGCGGCGGATCTGTTGCCACAAGCAGGACTCATCAAAGCCAAAGTGCTGCGGAGAATCCACCTCGTGCCCGAGCTGCCACTTGCCGCAGATGCCCGTCGCATAGCCTGCATCCTTCATCAGCCGGCCAAAGGTCACCTCCGACCGCATCAACGTGCCGAAGTTCAGATAATTCCGCACATTGTAGCGACCTGTCATGAGCTGCACGCGCGTCGGCGTGCAGAGCGGCTGCACATGGCAATTCTCAAACCGGATACCTGTCGCCGCCAGTTTGTCGATATTCGGCGTCTTGTAGGACTCGCCCCCATTGGCCGTGATGCACTCATAGCCGAAATCATCCACCATGATGAGCACGACATTCGGCCTCTGCGCCGCCGAAAGCGAAGCAGTGAAGGCGATTAAGAAAACAAACGACAGACAGCACGCGAACAGCCGTGATGGCATAGACGTCCGAGAACGCAAAATGGGCTGGGTCATGGTGCGCTTATTTTCCGCCAACCCCTGCCGATGTCGAGTGGGAAAAGAATTTCCCCATAAACCCCGACTCTCTTTCTCTTCATTCACCCTTCTTAATTCTACATTTCCTGAAGATGGCCTTCCCGTTTGATCTGTTTGGAGCTGCTCCTACGATGCGTCCTGTGCTGCGTCACTCTAGCTATCAGGCCGAACC